>JAHJMX010000008.1 GCA_018821175.1 Patescibacteria group bacterium | reverse complement strand
TTGAAGAAGACTTAGAGGTTGCAAAACGTAATGCAATCGAGGGCTTTCATGTCGGCAAAGATGATGGAAGTGGCAACTTGAGAAAGATTGACAGTAGAAGCATTTTCCCGATTCAAGGCTTTTGTTCTGAGAAAATTCAGGTTTGTAAAATTAAGAAATTTGCTTGTAAGTCCTTAAAAGGTAGAGGTGCTCAAAGTGGCATACGGATTATTTATGCTTTTGATCTTGAAAATGTGTGCGTTGATTTTATCGAGATATATTTTAAGGCAGATCAGGAAAATGAAGATAAAGGCCGGATAAAGACTTACCTAAATGACAAACAAAATGGCTAAAAATAAACCAACAAAGCAGCACGCGGTTCCTCAATGTTATTTGAGGGAATGGGTTGACCCCAATACTCCGACTGAACAAGAGCCATACGTTTGGATCTTTAATAGAAATGAACGAAAAGGTCGCAAAAAAGCACCTTCTAATATTTTTACAGAGACTGATTTATTTACGCTTAAATTAAAGACGGGAGAAAAAAATTATTCCATTGAAGAAACTCTATCAAGACTAGAGGGGCGGTACGCTAGTATATTTAGAACAAAAATAAAAAATCACATTCCTCTTAGCGAAGAGGAACATATAATTTTATGTGCGTTTGTAGGCGCTATGCTTCAGAGAACACAACGACATAAAGATAGTATAGAGAATTTTCATGATCAGTTGATAGAACGGGTTGAATCTATGGAGCAAGCTCATAAAGCTGAACCTAAAGAGTCTAAAAGGTTAAAGGAATCGAAAGTAAATGCTCATAAACTAAGTATTTTTCAGACGTTGCCACATATCACTGAAATATTGGCGCAGATGAACCTTGCATTTCTTTGCGCCGAGGGTGGCACAAAATTCATAACTTCAGATGATCCCTGTAATTTATTTAATCCCGATTTGCAGTGGCAAAAATTTTACAGTCCTGGGCTTGCTCAGAAAAATGTACAGGTTACAGTCCCTCTGTCACCAAACATTAAGCTTTGTTTAAGTTGGAGTAACTTACGTGGTTATATTCGATTTGAAAAAGATCGTGTCGAAGACAGCAATAGGTTGATGCGAGCCCAATGTTATCAATATTTTGTTTCTCATAGTCCAAAGACACAACGAATTTGGTTTCGGCGCTACCCGATGGACTTCTTTTTCATTCTTAAGATTTTAAAGCACAAAGTTATAGCCGTAATAGATATATTAAAATTTAAAATTCGCCATGTCAAAAAAAGATGATCTCCAAAGTGCGATAAGCTTGCTACAACAAGGCAAACGCAAAGAAGCTGCTGCTCAATTGTTGAGTTTGGAAGCAAAAATCACAGATAAAGGCTTGCGAATTCAACTCATTGATCTTTTATTAAGTGCACTTGATCCCGTAGATGAATGTGAGAGATTAATTATATTGAGTTCAGAGGGGGCAAAAATTGCCAATGATTATGGAAGGAAAGACTATCAGGCACATTTTATGAGTCGCAAGGCGGAGTTTTTAATGACCAAGATTTCTTTTTTGCAATATAGACAGAGTAACTTAAAACTTTCCCCAGAATGGTTTGAATTTTCGACAGAGGCGGATAAAAACGAGTTCAATGAGTTAACAGCCAAAATTGATCTAATTGAAAAGGAAATTGAAGAATTATTGCAAGAATCTTTGCAACTTGCTGAAGAAAGCGGAAATAAAACGGCTTTAGGTCGTGTGCTGATGGAAAGGGCTAGTATTGAGAGTTCGCGGTATCTACATTACAAGGCAAAGTTTTTACACAATAACTTTCGTGCGAAACTATGGTTAAAATTTGATTTTTTAAGGAATCCATTTTTCGAGCAGCTTATTATTTACCCCAGAAAGCATGCCAAAAGATTACAATCGTTTATTAATGCTTTTACTAGCAACTTCTTGAGGGCGGCTAAAATTTTTGAAGAATTAGATGATCCAACGGCAGGATATGCGTATCATAATTTGGCGATTCATCTTAAGTCTTCTTACGCATTTAGAGCTGCAAAAAAATATTTCAGAAAAGCGAAAAAAATAGCTGAAAAATACGATGACCCGCTACTAAAAAGTAAGGTGAATGAATTAGAAATATCCATAAATGCAAAAAATCAGGATATACCCGATTATGTTAATGGTGAAAAACGACCAAGAAATGAATGAGTTTATTGAACGGGTATGGACATTTTGCATCTACCCCCCCTCGCGGTGTTTGCCTATTTTGGACAAATGTTATGGTTTCAACTTTTGCTATCATTGGGCATTCCACTAATCGCTAACTTAACTTCCTCCACAAACCCCTCCACCATCCCCGAATGATCCTTCAGCCAGATATACCACCAAAAAAACTCTTCCTCCAAAAGTCGCCACCAAACTCGAGACCAGACCTCCATCTCCGAGTCCAAAACGCTTGAAATTTTTCTAGAATCAGCCGTTTCTTCCTCTGGTTGATGTTCCAAATATTCATCGACAGTCATCATTTTCTTTACTAACCTTTTGGTTTCTGGTTCAATTCTTGCGTAATAGCCCCCACCAAAATAATAAAAAACGAAGGTTTTTAGGCCTTCGTTCTTTTTGTTATTCGTGTTTTATTTACAACACTTTTGCCTTTGGGTAAAGAACTGGGTCTATTGTCCTTTCGAAACATTTGTAACCGGCATTATAATCCCATGATTCGTTCACGTAAGAACTACAGTTGCCATATCCATCACATTTTTGTGCATATGGATATTCAGCACTGACCTTTATATCGTTGTACGGATTGTTTTGATTGAATGTGGTACAAAGTTTGAACTTGAGAGGCTCAAGTACAACATATTCATAAGCCTGCTCGGTTTCTGGATCTGTTGGAGCAACAAAACCAGAAATGCTGTTTTGAAGATCATTTGTTGTTTCAGGCAAAACATCTTTGTATATCCAGTAATCAATAACCTGATATTGAATTGTCTGTAGATCACTAACTCTTCTTTCATCCATTCTGATTTCACGCTGTTTCATTGGCGACCCTACAACGAAGAACCCCATCACAAGGACACTTAAAACCAAAAAAGAGCTTAACCAGCCCACTGTCATTGGAACTTTTGATTTTTGAGGAGCGTTTTGTACATCCCATACATAATAGCTAAACACCGCCCCTGCAATTAAAAGTACACTTGCGACTTTTAGCGTGAATGGAAGAGTTAGCTCTCCACCATAAAACCTTCGAACAAGCTGAATCAAATCAATAACTATGGTGATCGATGCAATAAAAAGTGTTAGATATGTAAGCCATTTGCGGAATTTTAATTCGTGTTTCGCAGGTACTTTTTTAATATCTTTTTGAATAAACCAAGAAAGAATCAATAATAAAGGGAAAGCAACCACCAACATTGAGCTTGAATTTCTTATACTATCAAGTGTTCCGTATGGATAATACGTAAGAAGATCAGGGTATTTATAATCAATATATGTGAACGCAAGCGCAAGCATGCTTATTACACAGATATAAAGCATGACCATCATAAGAAGCGATAAAAACACATCCTTTGGTGTTGTTGACACCTTGGATGCAGTTTTGACCACCTTGGATGTTTTTGTGATTTTGGCCATTTGATTTTTGTTAAAGATTTTGAAAAAACCTTAATCAAATATAATCCATTTTGTAAAAATTCACTAGAATTTATTCCAAAGCACTTGATTTGTGACTTCATGATGATATAAAACTTCGCCGGTTTTTACGCGTGTACCAAGCTCGCTTGCGCATCTGTTTGCGGAAGATTGCTTTAGTGAAGCATACTTTTCCATATTGCCCTCAAGCATAACTTCTTTTACAAAGTCGCTTTTTGAAAAATGGATTATCGCTTCGTTTATTGTTGCAGGAAGCTTTTTAACAGGTGCATCAATTACCTCTCTGTATTTCTGTTTATCGGCATCACTTCCGTTCATACTTTTAAGGCCGGCCTTAACGATAAGATAAAACGCAAGATAAGGATTTGCATCGGGAGCAACAGTTCTGACTTCAATTCTCGCGGATTTCTTGTTCCCAAAAGGAATTCTTATCATCGAGCCGCGGTCGCTTGGAGAAACCTTGATCTGATTTGGAGCTTCAAAGTGTGGGTCGAGCCTTCTGTAAGCGTTTACACTTGCGTTCAATCCAAGGCAAATATCATCGGCATATGAAAGAACGCCTGCTATAAAGTCGTGGGCACCTTCCGAAAGCCCGAATTTACCGTTTTCGCCATAGAATATATTTTCGCTATTTTTTGTTAAAGAAACATTCACATGCATACCGCTTCCGTTAACATTCATAAGCGGTTTTGGCAGGAAAGAAGCCGTTAATCCAAAGTTTTTCGCAATCTGTCTGGCAATAACCTTGTAAAGCTGAACCTGATCCCCCGCCTGAAGCATATCCGTATAACTATAGTTCATTTCAAACTGAGAAGGCGCAACTTCAGGATGATCTTTTTCATTTTCAAAGGCCAGAGCGCGGGTAGCCTCGGCAAGACGATCAATAAACTGTCTTAACAAGTCCTGTGGCAAAACATTAAAATATCCTCCCTTTGAAGCTAATTTAAACCCATCCAATTCATCAAAATTTTGTTCCGCATTCTCCCCTTCCAAAATCATTCCTTCAATTTCCGGAGCAATATTAACTGTGATTGATTCATTTTTCTTAAGCTCTTCGGACAAAATGCTTAAATTAGAACGGAAATCCCCTATATATGGAGTTCCATCCCTGTCCACAACGTTGGCAAAAAGTATAACTTTCCCCGCTCCAAAAACATCTGCAGGCAGATACCTAAAAGAAGACCAATCAATCCCAAGACACAAATCTGAGTTATTCTGATTTGCGAAACCTTTTATTGAAGATCCGTCAAAAGTAAGATTATTGTATGAGTCGATAAAATAAGTCTTATTGTAATCCAGCATATGAAATTTGCCTTCCATATCAGAAAAACAAACCGTAACGGCTTTTATGGCTTTTTCTATTTTTAAAATCTCCATGATCTCCATCTTAAATTCCTCCTGAGATTTACCATCTTTTCGCTCTTTTTTTATTCTTAAGTTTCTTTCTTCAAGTTCAGCGTAACTAAGCTCCAAAAAATTCACGCTGTCCTGAAGCCTTGGACTAAATACTAATGGAGCCGGTTTTGCCATAAACTGTTTTTTAGAAAAATAATTTTATACACACTCTCTTTAAAACCTATTACAAAGAAGCGCACAAGAGCTTTTTTATAAGCCGAAAATCGGTGTAGAAGAAATCTTCCGGGGCGTTTATTTTGCTCTGGAGCGCAAATAAAAAATAGTTTATATTGTTGCTGTCGAAAATTTCTACAACAATTAAACTTGCATGAAACTTGAAAACATTTTAAAAGATATCGGATTAAATCCGAAGGAGTCACAAATCTATTTGGCGCTTGTCGAGCTTGGAGCGGCACCGGTTTCAAAAATCGCTGAACAAGCGAAAATAAACCGGGTAACGGCTTATTCCATCCTTGAAAAACTCATCGAGCGTGGTATGGCAAATTCGGTTACTCAGAATAAAATAAGAATATTTAGTGCAACAAATCCAAAGGTTATAAGCCATGAACTTAAACGCAAAGCATCCGACTTTCAAAAGGCCCTCCCCGCTTTTCGCCGGCTTGGAGGAGAAGTTAATCTGCCACACGTTAAATATTACGAAGGTCTTGAAGGAATAAAATCCATTTACGCAAAAACACTTGAAAGCAAAACCGAGATTTTAAACTACGCAAACTCAAAGGAAATACGCGAAGCATGGCCGGAATACGACGAGCAGTATGTTGAAGAAAGGGTTAAGCGCAAAATAATGTTGCGCGGAATCGCCCCTCTGGATAAATACGGCAAAGAAGTGCAGGCGAAAGATAAAGAAAATCATCGTGAAATACGCCTTGTTTCCGCAAAAAAATTCACATTCACAAACGAAATCAACATTTGGGACGACAAAGTTGCGATAATTTCATTTAAAGATCAACCCGCAATCGGCGTAATTATAGAAAGTATGGAAATCGCCAATACCCAACGCGATATTTTTAAAATGGCATGGGAATATGCAAAAAAATAGTAAATCAACTAGCCATACGTTTTAATACAAAAAAAAGGACCCATTGCTGGATCCTATTTTCAATTTGATGTTGTTTCAGATCATCAATTATCGCTCTTCACGAGGACGAGCTACATTTACGATGATTTTTCGACCATCAAGCTCTTTTTCGTGCAACATTTCAATTGCAGCTTGAGCCTCTTCTTCTGTTTCCATTTCAACGAAACCGAAACCTTTTGAACGTCCTGACATACGGTCAGTGATTACAGTAGCAGAAACAACTGTTCCAGCTGCTGAGAAAGCTTCTTTCAAAGCCTCGTCGTTGACACCCCATGAAAGGCTTCCAACGAATAACTTAGTTGCCATAATAATTATGGTAAAGAATTAAAAACAATTTATTACATTCTTTTACCTTAATTAACTGAAACAAGCCTAAGGAAACCGAACTTCAAAAATTGCAAACGGAATTATGCACGAAAAAAAACAAACATGCAAGCTAAAATTCGATTTTATGTAAATTGCGCGTTTTATAAACTTAATATATATTGAAAAAGTTAGGTTAAATAAATAAAAAAACATGATCTCAATACAACAAATTTCACTTCCGATCACTCACTCGGAAAATGAATTACAGGAAAAGATTGCAGAACTTTTGGGACTCAATTTAGATGATGTTAATAATTTCAAAATCACGAAACGAGCAATAGATTCACGCAAAAAAAATCAAATGATATATTTTGTTTATTCTGTGGATGTTGAAATTGATGGCGGAAATGATGCAGAACAAAAAATTCTAAAAAGTAGTGCTGTAAAACGAAATACAATTCATCATAGAATTGCGATAACAGAACCATACGTTTACGAAATCCCACAAATCGTACCAAAAAAAAATCTTCGCCCAATCGTAATTGGGACCGGCCCTAGTGGAATGTTTGCGGCTTTGTTACTTGCAAAAGCTGGTTTAAAACCACTTGTTATAGAGCGTGGTGGAGATGTGGATTCTCGCATCAAAGATGTTGAGAATTTTCTTGCTACTGGAAAGCTTAATACAAAATCAAACATTCAGTTTGGCGAAGGCGGTGTTGGGACTTTCTCGGACGGGAAATTAAACACTCTGATAACTAACCCCCGCATTAAATATATTTTTGATGAATTTGTGAAAGCTGGTGCGCCAGATACTATACTTTGGGATGCGAAACCACATATCGGAACAGATAAAATCCGAAATGTAGCAAAAAACATCAGAAAACAAATCATTGATCAAGGTGGCGAAGTCCGCTTCAACACACAATTAACAGACATAAAAATTACTAAAGGTAAATTGACCAGTATAATTTTGGACGGAAATGAAGAAATCAAAACAGACACACTTGTTCTCGCAATCGGATACTCTGCACGCGACACTTACAAAATGTTATTTGAAAGGAAGCTGGATATGGAACAAAAAACATTTTCTATCGGTGTGCGCATAGAACATAAAGCTGAGATGATAAACAAATCTCAATATTACAAATTTTGGAATAATGAAAAACTTGGCCGCGCAAAATACAAACTCGTAAGCCATAGTGATAAAGGGAATCGAACTGTTTACACATTTTGCATGTGCCCTGGCGGATACGTTATGCCAGCAACATCACAGGAAGGTCACGTCATTACAAACGGGATGAGTGAATACGCACAAGACGGAGAAAATTCAAACTCTGCATTACTTGTAAATGTAGGAAAAAATGATTTTGGATCTGATCACCCTCTAGCTGGCATAGAATTTCAAGAAAAATGGGAGAAAAAAGCCTTCGAAATTGGAGGGAATAATTATTATGCACCAATTCAACTTGTTGGAGATTTTTTGAAAAATCAAAAATCCACAGAAATCAGAAGCATAAAACCAACTTATGAACCTGGCGTAACCCCAACCTCGCTAGACTCTTGCTTGCCGGACTTCGTAACAAACAGTTTGCGAGAAGCATTGCCAAAGCTAGAAAACAAAATCAGAGGTTTTGCTCATCCAGATGCTATTTTGACTGCCATAGAAACCAGATCTTCTTCTCCACTTCGCATCGTTCGCGACAAAGAAACTCTGCAATCAAATATTGCAGGGATTTATCCAACTGGTGAAGGAGCTGGATATGCCGGCGGAATTGTTTCATCTGCGGCCGACGGTATGTTGGTAAGTGAAGCTATTTTTTCTGCCTACCAGCTCTAACTCGTTCATTTTCAGTCAAAAATTGCTTTCTTAACCGAATGTTATTTGGCGTAATTTCTAAATATTCATCGTTACTCATGACACTCATCCCTTTTTCAAGGGTTAATTGAATAGGCGGAGTTAAACTAATTGCATCATCAGCTCCCGAAGATCGCATATTTGTTAATTGTTTCCCCTTAATCGGATTTACTGCCAAATCATTTCCTTTTGCAACATTCCCAATAACCATTCCTTCATAAACTTCTGTATTAGCGCCAATATACAAAGATCCTCTATTTTGAAGATTAGCAAGAGAAAACCCAAGGGATTTTCCTGTAGCCATTGAAATCATAGAGCCAACATCATGTTTTTGAATCTCTCCAACGTAATCTTTGAATCCAATCACTCTAGTATAAATAATCCCCTCTCCTCGAGTATCAACTACGAATTCATTCCGATATCCAAGAAGTCCCCTAGTCGGCATTTCAAAGACAATTTTTACATTACTATTATCTGGTGTAATTCCCATCAAATTTCCACGACGATTTAAAAGTTTTTTAACAACACCTCCAGATAATTCTTCAGGGACATTAACTGTTACCTCTTCGAATGGCTCAAGCTTAAGCCCATTTTCTTCTTTGATAATTACATGCGGCTGTGATATTTGCATTTCATAACCTTCACGACGCATATTCTCAAGCAAAATTGCGATATGCATTTCCCCTCGACCATAAACTTTATAATGATCAATAAATGAAAAATCGATTTTCAAACCAACGTTAACTTCCAATTCTTTTTCTAATCTGTCCTTAAGTTGACGATTTGTCACAAATTTCCCCTCCCTACCAGCAAATGGAGAATTGTTGATAAGCATATTTAATGAAATCGTTGGCTCATCAATATCAATAGCTGGCAAAGCTTCCTGATCTTCATTTTCACAAATAGTTTCTCCGATAAATATGTTAGGCAAGCCAGAAATCATAACAATGTCACCGGCTTCAGCTGATTGAACTTCTTTCCTTTTTAAACCTTCAAAAGTAAATAATTTCACTATCTTCCCTGCCCGAATTTCCCCTTCTGGATCCTTAATAATAACGCTAGAAGCAGCTTGAACTTTTCCTTCATAAATTCGCCCAATAGCAAGTCGCCCTAAAAAGTTATCATAAGCTAGATTAAAAGGCTGCATGCACAAAGGCATATCTTTCATTTCTTGATTTGAAGCAATCGGAACATTTTTCAAAATTACATCCAAAAGTGGAGTTAAATCCTTAGAATCATCATCAAGATTTAGCTTCGCAATCCCTTCTCTGGCAACTGCATAAAGTGTAGTAAATCCAAGTTGTTCATCGTTCGCACCTAAATCAAGAAAAAGTTCATAAACCATTTCCTTTACAAGTTCAGGTCTTGCTGCCGCTTTGTCGATTTTATTAAGTACAACAATTGGCTTCAACCCAAGCTCGAGAGATTTCTTCAATACGAATTTTGTCTGAGGCATTGGCCCCTCTTGAGCATCAACCACTAAAATCACACAATCAATAGAACGCAAAACACGTTCAACTTCTGAACCAAAATCAGCATGTCCTGGAGTATCAACTATATTAATCTTGGTGTCTTTATAATAAACAGATGTATTTTTCGAATAAATCGTAATACCTCTTTCTTGTTCAAGCGTATTACTGTCCATACTATCTCCAGCCACCGACATCCCTGTTTGTTGCATCAAAGCGTCTGTCAAAGCCGTTTTCCCGTGATCTACGTGCGCGATAATCGCAACATTTCTAATATCCATACAATTAATTTAAATCTATTTTATGTTTTTTGTGCTGATCATATATACCTTAATTCCTTTAAAAGTCAATGTGGAAGCTATATTATATGAGCGCAAAAATATATATAATTAAATTCGTGATACATCGTGATACAATCATTCCAAGTTTTAAGTAAAATTAATAAACTTATGAAACGTTCACTAAAAACAGGATTAAGCTTTGGGCTAACATCAGGGATAACTACTACGCTTGGATTGATAGTTGGTTTAAATTCCGGAACTCATTCCAAATTAGTTGTAATCGGAGGAATATTGACAATTGCAATAGCTGACGCAGCCTCTGATGCGCTAGGGATTCACATATCAGAAGAATCAAAAACTACAAATACTACAAGAGAAATTTGGGAGGCAACAATTTCCACATTTTTATCTAAAGTGATTTTTACTTTAAGTTTTGTTGTTCCGGTACTTTTATTTGAACTTGAACCGGCAATCATAATTAGCATAATTTGGGGAATGCTTCTGATAGGAATTTTTAGCTTTTATGTAGCAAAAACTGAACATTCCAACCCAACAGAAGTCGTAATAGAACATCTCGCAATTATGATTTTCGTAATAATTGCGACAAATTATGTCGGGAGTTGGGTTAGTGCAACGTTTGGATAAAATTTTTATAATCTAATCTAAATTGTATGAAAAAAACATTTCAATTCCTTACTTCCGTATTAATCCCGCTTATTGTTGGATTCGGCGGATCATTCTTTACAACAAGCGCAATCAATGCATGGTATACAACTATAAATAAACCTTCATTCAATCCACCAAATTGGATTTTTGCGCCAGTTTGGACAATGCTCTTCATATTGATTGGAATTTCATTCTATCTGGTTTGGCGTGAAAACTTCGGGAAAGAAAAAGGAAAAGTGATCGGGATTTATAGTCTGCAACTAGGATTAAATTTTCTTTGGTCAATTTTATTTTTTGGAATTGAGAAACCACTATTTGCATTGATAGAAATTTTCATCTTGTGGCTTGCGATTATTGCAAATATTGCGGTGTTTTGGAAAGTTTCAAAACCAGCAGCGTACCTACTAATCCCATATTTACTTTGGGTAAGCTTCGCATCTATATTGAATATGGCTATTGTTGTACTTAATTAGCTTAACTATGAAAAAAATACTATTTACATTAATATTATTCATACTTTCAACTCAAGCCGCTATGGCGTGGGACGATTGCCCATTCGGATTAACAGATGATCAATACCCTGGAGAATGTGGACGATACATTGATACTGACGGAGATGGAATTTGCGATCATTCGCAACTTGCTCCAGAAGAAAGAGCGCTAATCACAATGGTTGACTCCGCGCCTGAAATCGTCACAGAAGACCTAATTACCGGGACTGAGCTCAAAACCAAAACCTTAGCCGAAGTTGCAGGAATTTATGAAATAGATGCAAAAGAATATGCCGATGCTCTTTCGGAATATTATGGAGTTTCAATAAAACCTTCAGACGCTTTTCAATTCGCTCATGATAATTATGGAATCGAGCCAAGTGTTGCAAAAGACATAGCGAGTTCAATCAAGCTTGGAGATAATATCCCGACACCAGCAGAGAAAGAAACTAAGGAAGAACCGCCATATCACCTCGTTTCAATAACAATTGTTTTATTAATTACTTATGTTGTGAGCCATATTTTATCTAAAAAAGGAATCATCAGTATTGCAAAGCATAGATTTTTTTGGAATATACTTTTGCTTATAAGCTTTTTAGTTTTAGGGATTCTTGGGATTTTACTGGTAATCAAAATTAATTTTGGGATAGCAATTTTGTTGCCGTTTAATGTTTTGTTTTGGCATGTAGAAGCAGGTATCGCAATGACTGTAATTTCAATATTTCATATATTGTGGCATTTATCTTATTTTAAAACTTTATTTAAAATCACTAAATAATATGAAAAAAATACTTGTAACAGGGGCTTTAGGCCAGATTGGTTCTGAGCTTATTCCAGCCTTGAGATCTAAATACGGGAATGAAAATGTAATCGCAGTCGGACATCATAAAGAACCAACAGAGGAATTCAGGAATGCTGGGCCTTTTGAAACAGCAGACGCAAGAAACAAAGATGAAATCCGCGCATTAATCGAAAAATACAATATAGATACAATTTATCATCTAGTTGGAGTTTTATCTGCAGTTGGTGAAGCAAAGCCAGATTTAGCATGGGATGTAAATATGACAAGTCTTAAAACCATGCTTGATCTTGCAGTCGAATACAAAATAGAAAGAATGTTTTGGCCAAGTTCTATTGCTGCATTTGGACCAACAACCCCACTTGAAAACACACCACAACAAACAGTGCTTGCACCGACAACAATGTACGGAGTTACAAAAGTGGCTGGAGAACTTTTGTGTCAGTATTATTTCGTAAAATACGGCTTAGATGTACGCAGTTTAAGATATCCTGGTGTCATTTCTTGGAAAACGGCTCCAGGTGGAGGAACCACGGATTATGCGGTTGCGATATATTATGATGCAATTGCAAAAGGATCTTATGACTGCTTCGTAAACGAAAAAACAGTTTTACCTATGATGTATATGGATGACGCTGTCAAAGCAACATTGCAATTGATGGATGCAGCTCCTGAAAAAATCACAATTAGAACTGCATATAATTTAACTGCAATCAGTTTTTCAGCTAAAGAACTTGCGGAAAACGTAGCCAGCCACATCGATGGATTCACTTGCACATTCACTCCCGACTCAAGACAAAAAATCGCCGATTCATGGCCATCTACAATTGACGATTCAAAAGCTAGAGAAGACTGGGGATGGAAACATCAGTTTGGTCTTGAAGAAATTTCAATTGATATGATAAAGAATTTGAAAAAATAATTGCGATTTTCAACTTGAAGCACAAAGAAAACCATGCAATAATCACCTCCAAACCTGCCACTCTCAAACCTCAACATGGTACAACAAAAAATCCAAAAACAGGAAAATACTGAAATGCTCAATATATATGTAAACAGAAAGCCTCTAGTGGTTGATGATGGGTCTAGTACTGTTTGCAGACGACTAGATGGGAAATTATATCCCGTCTGGCCAATCTGTGGTGAAAGTAGCCTATGCCCCCCACCATGGGTTAGCAGTCAAGAATGGGAGCAACAGTGGGAAAAAATCCATGCTTTAAGAGCACAGATTGAAAATCGCACAGCTTCAATATTAATTGAAATTGGAGCCCAATAAAAATGATTAGTTGAAATATATTTTGCCACTTTCCCACAAAGAAAGAATCTATTTTGACCTTTGTGTATTTCGCCCGTATAATTCCATCGGCTTTTTCATGAGCGCAAAGAATTAATCAACTTAAAATATGAAACAATATCTTGATCTAGTTAAGCATGTTTTGGAGAATGGTGAAGAAAAAAAAGACCGGACTGGAACTGGAATTATTTCTGTTTTTGGAACGCAAACAAAATATGACCTTCGCAATGGTTTCCCCCTTGTTACAACAAAAAAAGTTAGCATTACTAATATTATTCGTGAACTTTTGTGGTTTTTGAAAGGCGCAACAAATATCAATGATGGGCTTATGCCACATACCAAGATTTGGAATCCGTGGGCTGATGAAAATGGCGAACTAGGCCCAATTTATGGTTATCAATGGAAAAAATGGGAAAGATTTACGAAAAACGAAGAAACTGGGCAATATGAGAAATCACATGTTGATCAAATTCAAGAGGCTATTGACCTAATCAAAAACAATCCAACTTCACGTAGAATTATAGTAAGTGCCTGGAATCCTGCAGATTTGCCAAGAATGGCTTTGCCTCCTTGTCATGCATTTTTCCAATTTTATGTTGTAAATGGACGTTTAGACTGCCAACTTTATCAACGTAGTGCTGATATTGCGCTTGGTGTACCTTACAATATTGCAAGTTATGCTGCATTGATGATTATGATGGCACAAGAATGTGGTTTAGAACCTGGAATTTTCGTACACACATTAGGAGATGCGCATATTTATTCAAATCACGTAGAAGGTCTTGAAAAGCAACTAACTCGAACTCCGCATAAACTCCCACAACTCAAATTAGCAAAAAAACCTTTTAATGAAATTACATTAGAAGACTTCGAACTTATTGGATATGAGCACGATGATTTTATTAAATTTGAGATTGCAGTTTAAGTTTAACAAAACGCGCATATGAAACATGAAATTTACCACATTGTAGCAATCGACCAAGAACATGGAATCGGAAAAAATAATGATTTGGTGTGGAATTTGCCTGATGATATGAAACATTTTCAGACAATTACTCAAAAAACTGACGATCCAGCCAAGAAAAACATGGTAATTATGGGTCGCAGCACCTGGGAATCAATTCCTGAGAAACATCGCCCGCTAAAAAATCGTGGGAATGTTGTTTTGAGCAGAGATTCAAAATATTTGGCAAAAGGAGCTATGGTTGCAACATCTATGGACGATGCAATTGCTATGGCAGATAAAAAAATTGAGAAAATTTTCATTATTGGTGGAGCTTCGGTTTACAAGCATTCAATAAATCGTGACGACTTAACTGGCCTATATATCACATATATCGGAAAAACTTACGATTGCGATACATTTTATCCCCAAATACCTGAACATTTCACAAATGTCCAAGAACTTGGAGGCATTGAAACAGATGATATGAATCTTAGATTTTCTTTATACACAAGATAATCCAAAACAAGCGACTTCCACTTGCTTTTTCGGGCAATGGACTTGATAATTTAAAAGAGCTCTTACAAATAACTTAATTTTTCATGGCAAATCCAAAAGTTGACCCAAATCTTTGTATTGGATGTGGTCTTTGCATTCAACTTTGTCCAGCAGTTTTTGAACTAGGTGATAATGGGAAATCTCACGTAATCAAAGCGGACGGAGACAGCGACGAAAACATTCAAACAGCCGCAGATTCGTGTCCAGTTAGCGCTATTTCAGTAGATTAACCCATATTTAAATGGGACAAGATAACCAATTAATTTGGTACATTACTCCGGTAGTTGTGTGTGTTGCGATTCTCTTAATTGCAATTGTTTTAGAATTTTTTGCTAAAAAAAGTCAGGCAATCCGTAATTTAGCAGAACTACTAAAAAGTGGAGCCTTCTTATCCCCTACTATATTAACAATCGCTATTGGGGTTCTTCTAATTATCGGGGGTGTGCAGGATTTCCTTTTCGGGCCAGCATTTACACTCGACACATCAACATTCCATACTGTAATTAAATATGGACAAATTGCAGTAGGAGCTTGTCTTGTTTTAGGAGTTTTTACAAGATTGATGACACTTGGGATTATCGCCCTTTTCATATCAGCATTTTTCATTTTTCCTACACTGAGCGTCCTTGATTATTCGATATTTGTTGGAGTATCTATTTTTCTTTTCCTGATACACAAAGATGCCCTCAGCTTTAGTTTTTTCTTTGAACCAATCGGCAAAAAAGGCTTTTTGGATAGATATCGAAAATACGCATTACCAATTTTGATGTTCATTACCGGAGCTAGCATCACTTATAGTATTTTACACCACACATGGCTTTCTGGAGGGAAAGCAGTGGCTTATTTGAACGCGAATCCAGACCTTAACATAATACGAAGTATTTTCGGAGTTAGTAGTTTCACAAATGAACATTTAGTATTTAATATATGCGCGGTGGGTGTTTTGATGGGGATTTTACTTGCATTCGGATTACTTGAACGCATCACGGCAATTTTAATTGGAACGGCAACTATAATTCTTCTATTTGTTATCGGCCCAAATTTTTTACCAATTGCATTACCATATATCGCAGTTACATACATCGTAATTACAGGAAATCAATTTGAGGAAAGAATACATAAAGAAATATCATAGTTTTTGCAGACATATCCAGGGTTGTGATCTTGCTCGTTTTGTTGTATAATATCATTAGCTCGGAATCTAAAAAATACATATAAAAATATTAAAATTCATGCGAAAAAAAAATCCCCGAAACGTACTTGAAATTATACTAATTACAATTGCTGTTATTTTTGTAGTAGCAGTTTTGAAATACATGGATAATTTACATGAATATACAAGCACTATTCAAACTTTTGTATTGCAACCTAATGGGAATAGCATTGGAGATTTAAACGGGCTTTTGCAATAAATTTTATAAAAATCTTATTAATTCTCAATTAATTAACCAAAACAAATATGGAAAATTATCAGGACATGCTTCATTACTACGATCCAAACTACAAACCGAAAGATTCGGATATCGTTTGTCTTTATCGTTTCGAAACAGAAGATGGTGTCTCATTTGGAGAAGGAGCTGAACAAATTGCAGCAGAAAGCTCTATTGGGACTTGGACAAAAATCTCAACAATGAAGGAAAATATCGCTCAAACACTAAAACCACGTATTATTGAGCTAAATGAAGATAAGCATACAGCAAAAATTGCTTACCCTATCGAACTTTTCGAAGTTGATAATATGTCAGGAATTTTGTCTTCAATTTGTGGAAACATTCTCGGGATGAAAATTCTCAAGAATCTCCGCGTTTGTGATATAAAATTCCCAAAAGAAGTAGTAACTGCATTCCCTGGGCCAGAACATGGAATCCAAGGAGTACGCGATTTAACTGGAATTTATGATCGCCCATTCACAGGGACAATCATCAAGCCAAAAGTTGGACTCACAAGTGATCAACACGCAGAAGTCGCTTATCAAGCATGGTATGGGATTGATGGACAAGGACTTGATATCGTAAAGGATGACGAAAATTTAACATCACAAACATTCAATCCGTTCGACAAAAGAATGGAACTTACATTCGAACAAAAAAACCGTGTCGAAGCTGAAACTGGTACTAAAAAGATGTATCTTGCCAACATTACTCATTCAAATTTCGATGAAATGATGAGGCGTAGTGATGTTATAAAAAATGCTGGTGGGAAAGTTTGTATGCTAGATGTTGTAACACTAGGATTTAACGCCGTTGAAAGTTATAGAAGAAAAAATACAGGGCAAATTATTCATGCACACAGAGCAATGCACGGAGCAATCACTCGTGAACCTGGATTCTCGATTTCTATGCTTGTCCTTGCCAAAGTTTACAGAATGCTTGGAGTTGATCTACTCCACACCGGAACTGCCGGAGCAGGGAAAATGGAAGGCTCAGCGAACGATACATTGATCCTTGTTGATGCTCTTGAAAAAGATTCAATAAAAGGAAATGATGCTGATGAAACACTTGATCAAGAATGGTATGGAATGAAGCCTGTAATCGCAGTTGCATCAGGAGGATTGCAACCAGCAAAAATTCCTGAAGTAGTAAAAGTAATGGGGAATGATATCGTTTGCCAAATGGGTGGAGGATGTCATGGACATCAAGATGGAACTGCTGGAGGTGCACAAGCAATTTATCAAGCAGTTGAAGCTTCAGTAAAAGGCATTCCGGTTGAAGAATATGCAAAAGACCATCCAGCTTTGCAAAAAGCTATTGATAAATGGGGAGTTTAATATACAAGAATTTTAAAAAAAGCCTGCCAACATGTTTGGTGGGCTTTTTTTTGTGCATTTGGCAACGTCCATCCTATTTTTGCAATGCGAGTTAGTTGCTATATAAACCATATGTTTTTTATAATAAACTCCTTTATTGAATTGGACCCGCAAATCGCAAGCAATTAATATGAACATACAATCATTCACAAATGAATTGCAAAAATTAGAAGCAATGATTCGAGATGCCCAAAACATCATAGTTATTTCACATAGAAATCCAGATGGCGACACAATTGGCTCAAATATTGCACTTGCAGAAATAATCAGATCACATTTTGGGAAACGCGTAAATTCAGTCTGTATCGACGCACTTCCCTCTTCTCTAAGATTTTTACCAGGAAGTGCTGGATTTAGAACCGATTTTGCATTAGAAGATGTTGATTTAATAATCGTTGTTGATTGCGGAAGCATAAGTCAAACCCGTTTCAATGAGCAAATTGAGAAAGCGTTTAGTGAAAATATTTCGTTGATAAATATAGATCATCACCCAAGCAATAAATATTTTGGAACCTTGAACATAGTAATGCCAAAGACCGCTGCAACAAGCGAAATAATTTACTATTTTGCGAGACATTTAAATGCAAAAATTAGCAAAAGTATGGCAACTGCCATTTTAACCGGACTTTACACTGATACTGGAAGTTTCATGCATTCAAATACAACCGAATCAGTTTATCAAATCGCTGCACATTTAATGGGACTGGGGGCAAACTTTAAACACATCGTAAAGCACGTCTTTAAGACAAAATCTATTGAACAATTAAGACTGTGGGGCCGCGTACTGGAAAATGCAAAACTAAATGAGAACGGGACCATAGTTTCAAAAATCACAGATCAGGATTTTGGAGAAACGGAAGCGGCCCCAGAACATCTTTCTGGAATCGTAAATTATTTAACTTCAGTGCCTGAAAGTACACTCAGCATATTA
>JAHJMX010000084.1 GCA_018821175.1 Patescibacteria group bacterium | reverse complement strand
GCAAATACCCCAAATGCAGAAGTGTGATCAAGTAATCGAACTTCAGCAGTTCCAAGAGCAAGCGGCCATCCATAATCAATATCCTTACTTAAAAATTGTATTCCCATTCTTTCAGCTAATTCCAAAATCGGCTTCTGTTCGCCAGCAAGATAATATGCTTTAATTGCGGGAATATTACGTGACTGTGGAAGTGCGCGGCGAATGCTCATAGGCCCCGCAAATGAACCATCGTAGTTATCCGGAGGTGTCCCCCCACCAAACGAAGTTCTAACGTCATAAAGCACACTCGCAGGAGCATAACCATTATAAAAAGCCTGCGCATAAACATAAGGTTTAAACGATGAACCTGGCTGTTTATAACTTGTAGCAATATTTACATTTCCATCAATTTCTTCATCATAATAATCCTTAGAACCCACCATCGCCAAAATTTGACCAGTCTTTGGATCAATTGAAACAAGTGCCGCATTGGTAGCATTGAAACGCACGTTTGCAGCAACTCCATCTTCTACTGCAGTTTCAGCAATCTTCTGTAATTCAGGGTCAATTGTCGTATAAACTTTTAATCCTCCTTGTTCAACAACTTCTTTCCCATATTTTTCCTCAAGTTCCTGAATCACATAAAACACAAAATGCGGAGCATCCATTCTAACTCTATTCTCATTAAACTCGATCCCTTGGAGCTTTTGCCAAGCCTCTGTCTTTTGATCTTCTGTAATATATCCATCATCATATAATTTGCGTAAAACCAAGTCTGCACGCCCAGGGATATAAATCCCTTGACCATCTGAATACTCATATCCTTTCCCCAAAAGTCCCATTGTATAATCAATTCCTTTTGTCAAAACAGCCGAGTCGTAAACTTTAGCTTTTTCCAATTTCTCAATTGGCACCACCATCTCAGAATTACGATTTGATCCATATGGATTATATAAACTTGGCGCTTGTGGAAGGGCAGCAAGGATGACACTTTCGGCTACATCAAGATCTTTCGCATCTTTTCCAAAATAAATTTCTGCAGCTTTTTGAACACCATATGCGGTATTCCCATATGGGATTTTATTTAAATAAAGCTCCAAAATCTTTTCTTTATCATAGGCTTGCTCAAGTCGAACAGCCAAAATTAACTCTTTAATTTTACGAGTATACGAATGCTCATCGCTCAAAAATGCATTTTTGACATATTGTTGAGTAATTGTAGATCCTCCACGTTTCGTCCCAACTCCAAGCACTTCATAAAGTCCTGCTTTAATAATCGCTGGCAAATCAAACCCTTTGTGATCCCAAAAACCATCGTCTTCAATTGCAATTGTTGCATTAACTAAATTCATTGAAATCTCCTCATATGGGACATATTCACGATTTTCATCTCCATGTTTAACATACAAAACATTTCCTTCTCGATCATAAATTGTTGTTGATTGCGCTACGCTAAGCTTATCAATATCATGCACATCTGGAAGCCCCATGCTCAGAACCGCGATAATAATCGTGAGAAAAATCACACCTGCTACAAACAATCCAACAGATCCAATCAATATATACAAAAGAACTTTTTTGGCTGAAACAGATTTTCCATCTGCTGAAGTACGTTGCCTTCTTGCCAAAACAGCTCTAATTTTTTTTGAAAATTCATTCATGTAATTTTGGATATCTTTTAAGAAGTTTTTCATTATGCATTTAAATTTTCAGACTTATTGTCCTCAAAAATGCCTTTTAAAACAGATGGGTTGTCATTGATATACTGTGGAATTTGACTTGTATCCATGCCATTTAAATCATCTTGGATTTTCTTCACAGCATCCATATCTAAATCTTGTACTCTCACAGGATTATCACAACCAGGTATAAAAAATTCAATGCGAACAATGTCTTTAACGTTAACCCCACTTCCTTGAAGTTTATATATTTTAATTTTCTGCGCACCTGCTTCCGCTTCTAAGTGAGGCAAATCATCTTTCTTCACCTGATTTTCAACCATATAATGAATCAATACTCTTAATTTTTTATATTCATCAGCTTCATTAGCATAAGTAATATCCAACTTATTCCCTTCTAAATCTGGAACAATTATCCCGGTTTTCAATGGATATTCTTGCATATTCTGACATACATCCCCAGATGTTGTTGAGCTAGATTTGTCTTGCTGATCACATCCAGCAACTCCAGTTAAAGCCATTGTAGACAAAGCTGCTCCAAAAACTGCCTTTTTTACCGAAGCGATAATTTGTCCCAATTTTCCTTTTGGCAAAGACCTCTCTACATCTTTATTTGAATGGTTTTTTAATTTCAATTCAGAACGCGATCTATCAATTTTCATAACAAGCTTATAAATAAGATTAAAGTATAAGTATAGTGGCCTGTTTTGGCCAAATTGTCAAGATTCAGTCGCTATTTAATCAGCACCGCAGTCCACTATATAAGGCCAATTTAAAAAATGTCCCTTTCATGAAATTTAATAAAACAAACCGGCCCTTGCGTATTTGCTGTTTTCTTGTATAATAACGCTCACTGCGACAAGGTAAACTGGTTTTTGTTTTGTCTTGTCCGCAAAAGCGCTCATTAAAAATTTGTTAAATTTGAAATGGCTATAAAGAGTGGCATTTGGTGGTTGTTGGATATTCGAGGGCATCAGCCCTTCATAGAATATAAACTTGTGATACACGTGCCCCTCTCATGGTCATTTCGGCCAGTACTTCACCAGAAAGGAAAAAGCTATGATGAAGTATTTATCGATAATCAGTACGCTCGTGCTGGTTATCATTATTTTTCCAGTAGAAGCTAAAGCTGAACTGGCGGGAGTGGAAGTGGAGGATGCAGAAAGCGAAAGCTCATGTGTCCGCAAGCTTGACGTCCCTGGTAATGTTTGGGCTCTGGCTGGGCGATGCCCGGCCTACCTTCCAAATGGGGTATTCGTATTCCTGGAGGAAGGTGAACTTGAGGTCGATCTCGACCTTGAGGAGTCAAAACTAATATCGGGGAGTGTCAGGCTCCAAACTTCGGCGCTCGCCCATAGAATCTCAAAATGGGGTGTCACAATTGACCCCGACGAAACTGTAGAAATATCAGTAGACCCTAGTGATCTCCTGGTAATATACAGCAAGAAGGGTTCAACACTTGTTGATACCCCAAATGGAGATGTCTATGAAATCCGTGAACAGGAGATGATCGTGCTGCAAAAAAACGGTCAACTGTACTACCGTCGTAGCCCTGATGGCAACGAGGAGTACTTCACCTCAAACGGATGTTCATCGATACCGGGAAAGCAGTCCCCTGGGTCGATATGCTTTAGCTTCATTGTTTTAGGACTAGCAGCGATTAGGCGAAAGCGTGCAGCAGCCCGAGCCTAATCCCACTAGGACATGGTCCTAGTGCCCTCCGAAGAGACCGTAAACTGGACCCTGAAATTTCAGCGGTTCACAATCGTCAAAAAAACTCCCCGGAATAAAT
Source organism: Patescibacteria group bacterium (assembly GCA_018821175.1). GTDB lineage: Bacteria > Patescibacteriota > Gracilibacteria > UBA1369 > PNNO01 > JAHJMX01. Next base: position 5,255 of record JAHJMX010000084.1, on the reverse strand, counting down.
CTTTTATCACAATATTTCCGGGGCCCTTCTAAATATAAATTTTATATTCCACGAATTGTTCCACCAAGTTTTTGCAAATTAGCGAAGATTTTTTGTTGTATCTTAGCCATTTCTTCATCAGTAAGTGTGCGCTCGATCGCTTGTAAAAGAACTCTAAATGCAAGTGCTTTTTCCCCTTGTCCAACATTTTCTCCTTCATAAATATCGAATAATCGAACACGTTTAATCAAATTTTCATCAGCCTTCATTATCGCTTTTTCAAGCTCGGCAACTTTTTTTGTAGAATCAATAACGACAGAAACATCAATTTCAATTCCAGGGAATTTCGGTATTTGTGAATACTTCACAAAGTTTTCATCAAACGAGCACATCTTTGTAAAGTTCAATTCAAACATTGCCGTTGCAGCCTGAATTTCAAAATTACTTAATACAAGAGGATGAACCTCAAAAACATTCCCAATCACTTGCCCTTGATATTTAATTTTCGCACAACGCGATGGATGCGCATATGAAGGGGCTTTTGACTGCTCACTAATCTCCACTTCACATTTAAAGAATTGTTTCAAGAACTCAGTCACTATACTTTTTGCTTCATAAAAAGGACTCATTTTTTGATTCTTTTTATGTGCGATTGCTCCACCAATCCACTTCTCCTCAAGCGGGAAATACTGACCAATTTCACGATAAGTCCTCCCTATTTCAAATATTTTTATATCTTCATAAAACCGTAAATTCGAAACAATATTCTTCAACATATTAGGAACCAAAGTTGTTCTCAAATGTGTTTGATCTTGCGATAAATAATTTTGTAATTCGATATGATCTTTATCTTCAATCAAAGCTTTGGTCATTTCATCTTTTCCATAAAATGAATAATTGTAGATTTCTGTCATGCCAAAAACAAAAGCCAATTGCTTTCTAACTTCATGTTTAAGCGTTCTTTCCTTATTGCGCATAGGCACAATAATCGGCAAATCCGGAAGCGTTGGATCAATATTTTCATACCCATAAAGACGTGTAATCTCTTCAACCAAATCATCTTCAATGCTGACATCTTTAGTCGCTCTAAATGATGGAATTTTTACAGTAAGAATTTTTTCTGATTTTTTAACAGTTTCAAAATCCAAACTCTCTAGCATTTTTTGTGCTTCTTCCAAAGAAATCGAAACCCCAATTTTTGATGAAACTTTTTGAACATCCAAGTCAACCTTTAGCGGCTTTGGAAGGCCCTGATTGACATCGGTAAATGGTCCTGCAATTTTTGCACCAGGACAAACTTCTAAAATTAATTGGCAAGTTCGCCTCATCGCAGTTTCTGCCAAAACCGGATCTAAACTTTTTTCAAATCGCTGAACAGCTTCAGTTCGCAAACCAAGTCTTGTAGAAGATTTTCGTATAGATTCTGGATTGAAATTTGCAGATTCAATAATAATTTCCGTAGTTCCATCATTAATTTCTGAATTTTCAGACCCCATGATCCCCGCAATCGCTACTGCTTTTTCATGATCAGCGATCAACAAAGTTTTTTCATCAAGTTTTCTCTCTTGCCCATCCAAAGTTGTAATTTTTTCACCTTTTTCTGCATTGCGAACAATAATCCATCCTTTAATATAATTCTTATCAAACGCATGCAATGGCTGTCCAAGCTCTGCCATTACATAGTTGGTGATATCAACGATATTTGAAATCGGACGATAGCCAATTGCCATCAAACGCTCTTTAAGCCAATCTGGAGATTCTTTTACTACAATCCCAGTAATAATTACACCACAATAACGTGGACAAAGATCAAAATTCTTAACTTCAATTTTAGGACTTTCACCGCTTGAAGGGAATTTAACCTTACTTAAATCCATTTTCTTCAAAGGTTTTCCTGTAATCGCAGCTATTTCTCTGGCAATACCATAATGCCCCCACAAATCAGGCCTATGAGTTAAAGATTTATTATCAATTTCAATCACAACATCATCTTTAGAAAAAACTTTCGAAAGAGCAGTTCCTTCTTTAAACCCAACTCCAGTTAAATCATAAATCCCATCTATTTTGCTCTCAACACCAATTTCTTCACCAGCACAAAGCATTCCATCGCTCAACACGCCACGCAACTTAGTCGGCTTCAATTCAACTGGATCCCCCTCTCCATGCCAACGAACCATAGCCCCAGACATGGCAACAGGAGCAAGCATTCCTTCGTAAATATTTGATGCTCCACAAACAATTTGCAGAGTTTTACCTCCAACATTTGTTTGTGTAACTTGAAGTTTGTCGGCATCTGGATGAGGTCCAATTTTCTCGATTTTCCCCACAACCATATTCTTGAAATTTCCAGCTAAATCTGCAACTTCTTCAACTTCCGCAGTACGAACAGTTATCAAGTCTGCAAGCTTTTGTGGCTCCTTTGTTGTGTCTATATCGACAAAATCCTTTATCCAGTTAAGCGAAACTTTCATATTAAAATCTTATTTTAAACGTAATTTTTATTGATAAATACATCCTGTCTTTGATGCAAGTTCAGCAAGTGGAGTATTCCCTGATTGCTTTGTCCCATCAGCAAAAATCCATGTTGGAACTGCTTCCACTCCAGCGGTTTTACACTCCTCGGCCCATCCATCAGCAACAGCACATTCTGTGTTGTCTAGATATTGAAGTCCATCTGCAAAAGCTGCTTTTTGATTTTGGCAATGCCCACACCATGAAGCTGTATAAAGTTTAGCTCCATTTGCTGTCATACATTGCGCAAGAATAACTTCAGCACTAGCAGCTGGAACAGCCATTCCATCAACATCAACTGGTTCAACTGGCACAATTGGCTTAATTTCTGGAACAACAACTTCAGGAGTTACTATTTCTGGAACAATAGGATTAGTTGGCTCCAACAATTCTGCTTGAGCAGCAGCATAATCTTGCTCATCAGCTATATCTGCACCTGGATCAACCTCTGTCCCTTCTGCTGCTTCTCCTTCTTCAGCTACAACAACATCATCATTTCCAGAATCTACAATATTAACCTCTTCAACTGGAGCACTACAACCAGAAACAATAAAAATAGCCATTAAAGCTATGATAGCAACGAATTTCTTCAACATAACAAATTGGATTAATAAATAATTAAAAGAAATTTAAAATTTTTAAAATTGATTGATAAACCTAAGATCTCCCCCCGAAAGCAATCTAATATCATCAATTCCATGTCTCATCATCGCAAGCCGAGTAAGTCCAAACCCAAAAGCCCAACCTTGCCACTCCTTTGGATCAATTCCACCAGCTTTTAGAACATTTTCATGCACCATCCCCGCACCCAAAAATTCAACCCATCCAGTGTGTTTACAAACCCTGCAACCCTTCCCACCACAAATCAAACAAGAGAAATCAACTTCAAGTCCAGGCTCAACAAACGGGAAATATCCAGGCCTGAACCTAACCGAAACTTCTTTCTTAAATAAACGCGTTAGAAATTCCTTAATCACCCCTTTTAAATGAGATATTGAAATATCTTTATCTATCAAAAGTCCTTCCACTTGGTAAAAAGTTGTATCATGCGAAGCATCGGTTGCTTCATAACGGAATGTTCGTCCAGGCACAATCACGCGCAGTGGTGCTCCGAATTTCTCCATCGTTCGGACTTGAACCGGCGAAGTATGTGTCCGCAAAACCATTCTCCCATGTTTTTTATCTTCTTTTCCTTTAATGAAGAATGTGTCCTGCATATCTCGCGCAGGATGCCATCCGGGAATATTCAAACCTTCAAAATTATAATATTCACTTTCAACTTCTGGCCCATCCATAACAGCAAATCCCATTGAATTAAAAATCTCCTCAACCTCTTGCTGTACTTGTGAAAGTGGATGAATGTGCCCACGACCAATCTCCGGTCCTGGGGCAGTTACGTCAAACATCGGATCATGTAATTTTTTGGCAATATCCTGTTTCTCAAGATCAAGTTTACGAGCAGCAAAAGCTGCATCAAGTTCATTCTTAACCTGATTCCCAAGCTGTCCAATTAAAGGTCTTTGATCTGCAGACAAATCTTTTACGCCACGCAAAATCATCGTAAGCTCTCCTTTACGGCCCACATATCTCACTTCAAGTTCTTGCAAATCATGAAGATTATTGATTTTTGAGATCGACTCAAGACATTGGACCTTCAGAAGATTAAGTTGTTTTTCCATATTAGTCAGATAATTTACGCGTTGCATTCTACCTTTTTTCACTTTGTTTGGAAATATATGCGCCCTCAGTCAGGGTTTACTTTCGAGGAAAAATATTGTATAATCTGTAGATACTTGATTTTCATCCTATCCCTTAAGCAAATTTTGCCTTGAATTCAATTGGCAATAAAAATCCAGAAACTTTCAATCCGCAACCTGAAAATACTGCGGTAAAAGAGCAAATCGACAATACGAAAACTCTTCTTGCAGCGATGGGTATTAACATCGAACAACAAATGAAACCAGGAAACAGAGAAAAAGTTAAGCAAATAATTAAAGCTGCTGCTAAAGGGGAATTATCAACAAAGTCAGAACTTGAAACAAAAGGCTACAAAAGAATTGATTTTATAAGCACAAGAGAAGGCTTTACGTTAGACAAAGTGCTAGCTCCAAATGGCGAGGTTAAATGGGACGCAACGTCAATTCCAACCTATATCCACAATTGTCTCAAAGACAAAGTGATCCTCGGTAAATTTGATGACGATTCAGACAAAGTGGCAATTTATACCAAATAAGCCCAACTTACTCGTAAACTATCCCCGCACATTATCGCGGTTTTTTTTTGCAAAGAAAAAACCCCCACTTTTTATGGTGGAGGCTTTTTAATTATTCTCTGTAGGTTACCCGCAAAGATGACTATCTAACAGCATCTTTTAGAGATTTTCCAGCTTTGAAAGCAGGAAGTTTCATTGCAGGGATCTTGATCTTTTCACTTGGATTTCGTGGGTTAACTCCAGTTCGAGCTGCACGTTTTGAAACACGGAAAGTACCGAAACCAGTGATAGTCACGTTTTGCCCTTTCTTAAGGCTAGCTGTGATTGCTGCAAGGATAGCGTCTAAGACTTCTCCAGCAGCTTTTTTTGTAACACCAGCTTTATCAGCAGCTGTGTTTACTAGATCTTGCTTTGTCATCGCAAAGATTGGTTAGGAATAATATTATTAAAAATAAATTTCAAATTGATAAGTAAGCCAAAAACCAACCGAATTATATCCAGTACCGGACCAAAAGCAAGTTTTTTTATGAAAAAAGTACGTTTTCCAAAGGGT
>JAHJMX010000083.1 GCA_018821175.1 Patescibacteria group bacterium | reverse complement strand
TGTGAGGTATTTCCCATTTGTATCTGCAAGATTTGTGATTATTTGTTTGTATAATCCATCTCGATTTCTGATTAATGCTATTGGGATGTTTTCCCTTGAAGGTTCAATATATCCGGTAATTTTGTCTTCGTGATCCGAACTAGTATTTAATATGATATCCGGCACTATGACGTGGATATTTATGATTTGTTTACCAATGTTTCCTGAAGAATCTTTTACGTTTAAAACGACACTTTGATCTTCGATCTTGAAGAATGGGCCAAGTCTGAAACTTGAATCGAGATCGTCTTCATTGATTATATTTATGTCATTATCTGTTTCCCCGTCGCCATCTGTATCTTCTTCTAGGTTTGTATCCAAATAGTAAGAAGTGATATCACCGGCAGTATCGAATGATTTTGAAGCGTCGATTAATAATGTTTCGAATATGACAACGTCTTTGTCTGAAGGGCCAGCTTCCGCGAACGGAGCATCTTTATCAGAACATAGCTGTGGTGCGAATAATTCAAGTTGTGATTGATTCCCTCTATATCCGTTCCCATCAATTCCAACGATTTCTCCATAATAATTTCCCTCACCAGTATCTATTGAAATGAATGGATTTTCAGGGTCGATTAATTCTTTTAGCGTCAATGTGTCTCCTGGGTTCAAATAAGTTGTTGCACCATTTGAATAGTGGACAATCACATTGCCGGTGTCGACATAAATTGTGTCGTCAAAGTTCATCAAAGCCCCTTGTTCAAGCGTAATGCCAGATTGTTTTTCTGTTGCTTTGTCCATAATTTCTATGCGGCCGATGAGTACTTCAATATTTAATTGTGATGAATATTTTTGTGATATTGGTAAGTTTGTGTTTGCTTTTAATGTGAATATTTGTTTATTGCTTTGTTCTGCTTCAAGAGTAATTACAGAATCTTCCATTGTGTGAATTAAATATCCAGGTTCAATTTGATTTATACCGCTATTGTTGTCCAAGATTGTTCTTGAAATTGAATCTATCGTTGCTTCGCCAGTCACAAGTTCAACATAAGCCATCCCTTGTTCTGAATCTGATGCAAAGAAAACAGTATTTGGTTCAAGTAATAATTTATTGTTATTTTTGTATTCTAATAAAGCTTGGCTTTCTCCGGTTACCGTGCTTGAGCCTTCTTGTAAAAATATATTGGTAAAGAAATTACTTTTGAAAATTGCTTCACCTGCATTTAAGACTATATCGAAGTTTCCAGGAATATAGTCTGGCAATGTAATATCTGATTCTGGTCCTAGTAAAATTTGGCTACTGTCTGAAAAAGTAATTGCTACTTTTGTTATTGCGTCTTGTGTCGTTTCAACGCTATCTCCGAATGTGTAGAATGATGGTTCTTCGCCGTTCACAGTAAATCCTCCATCAATTGCTGTGATTTCAAGATCTTCGCGAAGTTTTCCAATAAAGCGTTGTGATGATTGTGGCTCGAAAATATCGATAATGCGTGAAGGAGTTGGATCATCTATTTCGAAATTTTGCCTATTGTCTTTATAGATTATTTCATATCCTGTAAATCCAGGAATTGTGATTGCGTCCCAAGTAAAACTGGTTTCAGTGCCACTATCATAACTTGCATTAAATCCATTGATTGATGGGCTGAATGAAACAAAATTGTCTATATCGTACATAGTTGGATCTGTTCCATTAAACCTCAAATAATCGCTTGATTTAGGGGAAGTATAATTTTCTTTGATGTAGACATTTCCGCCATATGAATAAATGATATCTTCATCTGAATCGTCGTCGATATCTGTAAGTAACGCATTGTGTTCAAGTTCTAATTCGCCTTTATATGAAAGAATTTTTTCATTGATTCCTTGATCTGGATTGTAGACATACAGCCCTTCAAGGACTTGTCCACCGCTTGGGTTTGTACTTTCAACAGGATCAATCAAATCTGGTGAAATTGAATCTGTATTTAGTGCGATCATACGTTTTGCAGGAAGATCTTCAGAGTTGATTATTGGTTCAGTGCTAGCGAAAGGTCTGCTTACAGTATCTTCAGTTGCATTTGCAATCATCGTTAGATCATAATTCCCATCTAATTGAATATTTTGGAGATTATTATTTTCATTTTCTATATATGCGATTAAATTGTTTCGCATATTTAAAATCTCGTTTTCTTGAAGGCTTTCTGGGAGATCTTCATTTGCGATTTTTTTGTTTAATTCAGCTATAGTTTGGTTATTGGCAATGTTTGAAATATCAATATAGCTTTCAGTTGCAACTAAATTATACGATTCTGGCATTTCGTTGAATAAATCTTGCTGTTCAGATGAAGCTTGTTTTAGCAATGCAATAGCTTTGTCGTAATCATCCATCAATTCAAAGTCCACGCTTGCTTCCAATTCAACTGAAATATTTTCTATAGGTATTTTTGGTTCAGTCAAAGCCCCGCTAACTTCTTGAATTTTTTCTGAAGTTTCGTTTGCTGCTTCTACAAGATCAGTCGCTATGCTGTTCCAAACTTTCGCTACGTCTGCTGCAACTTCATATATCTCATCGGTTTCAACTTTAAGGTCGATTTTTGTTGTGACTTTTATTTTGTCGATATAAGGGTATGCAATAGATGGCCCCTGGAATTTAAACATTGTGTCTATAGGCAAAGTTGCCTTCAAAGGTCTAGCAGTCAACGTTTCTATATGTGTTTTTAGTTGGGCTTCAGTTATAGGAATAAGGCCTTTTTTGATAAGACATAATATTTTTAGAATTTTTGCCATTGCACCAATAGATGTTTTGATACTACTTGCTATTTTTGGGATCTCTGGTGGTTTTGGGATATCTGGCAAAGTTGGTAGTGGCATTGGTGGCAAGTTCGGCAAATCTGGAAGAGTTGGTGGCTCTGGCAAAGTTTTTATCGCAGGTAATTTGAAAGATACGCTTGGTACGTCTGGTAATTTTAATCTTGGGAATGTTGGCAAAATTATCGATTCCGCTTTGAATCTTACGTCTGGCCAAATAATTTTGTATCCAAGTTGAATTTGCGAGAAATCGAAGTAGAAATCAGGCCATTTTGGGAATGGAATTACTGGAAGTTCTGGGATAACAACCATTAATTTCATCAAGGTTTCCAGTAATGTGTAGCGCTCAGTTTTACATGAATCACAGCTCTTTGAATAATTCATCATTACATCGCCAACGGCCTGCCATGATTTCAGCAGACGTTTTATTTCCTTTGCCATATCTATCCATTTCTTGATTCTCGCTTCTTGTTTTTTGATATATCCGCCTAGGTATTGGACGATTGTATCCAAATAACAAACGACTTGATATAAATATTTGATTTGAATATTTCTCCATTCCAAAATCTTGCGTGGAAGATTTTTGTAAACTTCAAGAATTTTCAAATTTTTCTCAATAGATTTAATTGATGTATTTGCGTCTAAAAGAATTTTGTCGCAAATAGTTTGATTACCTGTTGATTTATCACATGTCCATATTTTTTCTACCCTTTTCAATTCTGCCTTTGCATCTACGAGCCATTGTTTGAGTTCGGTTTCTAGTTTTGCAATTTCTTTTTGAGAAAGTGCAGGTATTTTTATTAGCACTGATTTCGATTGGACTTGAACAAGTGGCAATTTATTAATATATCTTAAAATATCTGTAAAATTGTTGAATTCAGGATTTTTTGGTGGCATTTCACTAACTAAAGATTTAACGTCAGGATAAATAACGTATAAATCCGGCAAATCAGAAAGCTTTGTCATAATTTCTTCAAGTTGTTTTGAAAACCATGAAGATACAAAATTTGTAAATCCTGGAACGCGTGCATTTGTTTTTCCGGAAGCGCTTGCTTTGTAACTTCCAAGTGATGCACTTCCTGTGATTCCACCATTTTCAGATCTTACTGCATTTGAACTTCCTCCAGTATTATTCATTCCTGATCCGCTTAAAAGCGTTGTTCCAGATGAAACTGAACTGACAACATTCCCAGCTTTTGCTAGCGTACTTGCAGCTGATTCATTGATTGCTGCACAAGCATCTTCAGGCACTACCGAAACTGGTAAGACGACTGACCAGCATTGTGCGCCTAAATATGGGCCGATACATACCGATGTAGTAGTTGCTCCAGTTAAAGTTGGGCTAATATAAATTCTTCCGCCAAGTGTTAACTCGAATGAGGTTGGTGGCCAAACTGGTGTTTCGCGAGGAGCACCCCATCCAAAAACAGGGAGTCCTGGATCTGGTCCTCCAGGTGTACCCATTACATTGATTGTGCCAGGAGTAAGGAATGAAACGTTGATAGGGGTTGGGATGCAGCCTCCGCTACAAGTTAAAGCCTTCATTACCGCTTCAACACCTTTGACTAAATTGTCAAGTGAGCCATTTACATCGTCCCACCCATTTGGTATTCCATCACCATCGTCATCTTCTTCATTTAATGAAGAAGCTATATTTTCGATAGAATCTGGTACATCGTTGTGGTTTAGATCCTCTTCCATTGCATCAGGTATATTGTTTTCATTCAAATCTTCACCAGAATTATTCTTTTCTCCAGCTGCGGCTTCTGCAATATATTTTGCATAAGCCATTCTTCCTGTTGCAGGGTCTTTATTTGTCGAGTATAGGAATAATAATTTCCCTGAAGAATTTCCTTCTGGATTTGCACTAATGTCTAAATATTCATCTTTTGTAAATGAAACTGGGAAGTTTGGATTTAAATCGATTGTTATTTTTGGGACATCTAATATTTTTGTTTCATATGTAATATATTTTGTTTCGCCTGCAGGAATATTTAACATTATTGCATAAGGGCGAAGCGACAATCCTGTTTCGATTTTGGCTATTTCATCTTCACAGTTGAGACATTGAATACTTTCTGGATCTAATTCTAATGTGTCTGGCAAAATATCACTGATAATCAAATTATTGATGTCGGAAGTTGTATTATTAGCAAGGGTTATCGTGTAGACAATTTTGTCATCTGAACTAAGTGTTGATCCGTTTATATCTACAGCTTTTTTGCTAGATTCAGCGGTTCCAAAAATTCCATCCTTGTCCATATAAATAAACATCAGATTTTCTGTTGAAAGCATATCCAGAGGATTTGCACCAAGACTTTCCAGTATAGACATATCTTCAGATGTGAGGGCTGTGTTGCTTGCTGGATTCCCAATTTTCAATTCCATATATTGATAATCCAAATCGTCCAAAGCGCTTGAAGGATCTTCAAGTGTCATTCCGTCGTAATAAATTAATAGTTCATCTTTTAAATCAGTACTGCTATCAACGCTAAGCCCAAGGTTTTCTATTATTTGACCTTCAGTATTAATCTCCCCAGCCTCGTTATAATAAATAATAACATTTCCACTCAAGTCTGCGAGAACTATATCTGGGTATCCATCATTGTTCACATCGCCAATCTTCAAATTTGAAATCTTATCCGCAACATCAAGATCGATATTTTTGCGAACATATTGTCCACCTATATTTTCATAAATATAGAAACAAACCTCTTCTTTGAGACAACTTTCTGCGGTTGAAAGAAGGATATCATCGTATCCATCTCCATTAAAATCTGCTGATCCTGCACTCAAAATACCACCGGCAACATCTAATAATAAACCTTTATCTGCAAAAGCTTCTGCGGAAAATTGTTTCTGCAATAATCTAATTTCACCTTTTTCATATACGAGAAGTAGATCATCCAAATTGTCATTGTTGTAATCAGAGAGCAAAATTTCACTTATTGATGATTCTCCATGGTAAATTGGTGTACCGATGTCTTCTGTGAATCCTGAGCCTCCAGCAAGTGGTTTATTGTCTATGCTAACTGTTGGATCGCCTAAATTGATACCAATTTCTGATGCGTAGGTTTGATTTGAGACTCCTACATTATTGCCTGCTGCGAAGAAAAGAGCATGTTTGTTGTCAAAATCAAAACCAATTCCTTGGCGATCAAATGTTTGCCCAAATGAAATATATGAGAATCCAGGGGCTTGATCTGATGGGATTTCTTCATCAGTATTTATAATATTTGCTCCTTTTGTTTCATTGCTTGACATCCCAGAGAAGGCTGATTCTATATCGTATTTTGAATCAGGGCTAAATGGTTTGATGTAAATTCCTGGCATATAATCAAATGTCGGATCGTAATAGAAAGTTGAATCTGCAATATATGCATTTGAATCAAAATTATGTGCAAAAATTATGTCTGCAATATATTCTTCTCCGTGCATTAATGTGAGGGCAAGGAATGTCCCAGAATCGGCCATTATGTCTAAAGTGAATTCATTATTCGTAACGATTAATTGGCCTTTATTTGTTAGCGTTACAGCTTCAATGCCATTATATGTTACGCTGATGCCGTTTTCGGATTTCTTAAAATTATATTCTTCCAAATCTGTTTCTTTTCTTATAATAATTCCTTCGCTTATTAAATCGTTTGCTAAGGAATCTTGTAGAATTAAATTTGTATCTTGTGGATATACAAGATAGATTTCAGCGATTTGCAATTCTTCGTCAGGATTTTTAACAATTATTTTGTTAGACAAAAGATTGTTGTTCGCTGGCATAAAAATGGCTTCTGTTTCAGATTTATCTATTAGGTTTATGCCTCCATTATTTGTTATATGAGCAATAGGCTTGCCTGGTTTTATGTCAGTAGTGGTTGCTGTTATAGCTTGAGTTTTCCCTGAGAACAGGAATTCTCCACCTGCATAATTTTCTACAGAAACGTCTCCAAATGGAGCTCCAAGCATTGTTCCGTATAAGATATTTGGGTATTCGCCAACCAGATCAATGCTTTTTATTTTTGTGATTGCTTGAAGTGATAATGCTCCAGATTTTAGTCCTAGAGCAGACGCAATTACATGAATTTCTCCAGATTTTTCTTGTCCATTAATCAAATTTGTCGCAGTCCCTTGTGTTGTAGTAATTTCATTTTCATTTACTATCTCTCCATATTCACTTGTTGCTTCAGTTATCCTAAATTTGACTTCAGTTAACGAATCATAATTTACTAAATTCCCAAATTGATCATATATTCTAGCTTCCAAAGTAACTGGATTACTAGAATTTGCATCAAATTTTTCTTGCGATGCACTTAGTTTAATTTCGTATGGAGCATTTGCAACAACAGAGAAAATTGCTTTTCCAGGTTCAACTCCGTTTGTCGTTGCAATTATTTCAGCTTGTCCAGCAACTAAGCTACTTTCATATTCAATTTTGGCTACTCCTCGAATTAAAGTTTTTGTTTTCTCTCCAATCAAATCTCCATATATATCATTTTCGTTTTTGAAAATAATTTCTTGATTGAAGTCTTCAATAACGTTGCCATTTTTGTCTACTGCTTCAGCGTAAAAAGTGACGATATCAGTATCGTTTGCAAATATATAATCCTTATCTGCTGAAATTCGTAATGCGATATCAGATTGGCTGTGGACATTAACTGTTTGTGTAATTGTCTGAATATCACTTGGAGTGTCACTCGCGGCATCAACTTCAGTATCAACTTCAGTATCAACCATGGCATCATATTCAGGTTCCTTGATTTTGTTTAAAGTTGCTTTAACTGTAATATCTCCTTCATCTTCTGTTGAATATAAATCGACATTCATTATTCCCTCGAAAGTTTGAAGTTGAATCCCATCGATTTCGCTTTGGGCATCTGCATTTGGATCTAGCTTTCCTGGCCCTTGTACTTCTAAAGTAATTTCAAAGAAATCGTTGTTAACAATATTTTCATTTTCATCAAATAGAGTAATTGTGATTGGAGTTTTTGAAAGCCCTCCAGTTCGAATAACAGGGGATTGAGCTTTCATTTGCATAGACATTGTTTCAAGCGGTTCAACGAAAACTTGATGATCAAGAACAGGAATATTTGGTCCACTAATTCTCGCTTGAACGTTTACAAGCCCTGCTTTAGTTGTTGATTTGATTTGCGTTAATGCAATTCCAGCCTTTACCCTTACAGTTTCTCTTAAAATTTCAATTTCACCTTCACTGTCAGGCTTCACGAAAAATTCAATAATACTACTATTGTCACTTGTAATTATATCGCCATTTCCATCATGGATTTCTGCGACTAAGAACATAGTTGACTTTCCATCAGCCGGGATATTATCTATATAAACTGCGACTTCTTCCTCTTCACCTTCGGTAATTGTTTCGTAGACAATATCTTGACTAATATTATCTCCAACCATGTAAATCCCGTTTCCGAATAAGCTATCACGGATGTCATCTTGATTATTTTTTGGATCAGTATTTTGTAATAAATATTCATCTCCATCATTAATTCCTCCACTGTCAGTGTCGGGATTACGTGGATTTGTGTCTATTTTAAATTCTTGTAAATTTATTAATCCATCAATATCGCTGTCAAAATAAGCATCGGCAGGATCGTATGGATCTAAATCGTATGTTTCTTCCCATTCATCAGTCATTCCATCATGGTCCCTATCTGAAATTAAATCATCAGATGGATCTAGTGGGTTCTTATCTTGAATAATCTCCGATAAATCATCAAGGCCACCTTGATCTGTGTCTGCATTTGAAATGTCTGTATTAAATTCATATTTTTCTAAATTGTCTGGTAATCCGTCGCCATCGGTGTCGAATTCGTAGCAATCAAATGATTCCATGATTTTGCTTACCATGATTGCAAATTCAGCTCGAGTTACTGGTGACATCATCCATCCTTCAAATCTATTTCCAGAAACACTTAGTTGATTGTCTACCCAAGTTTTAAAATCTTCACTAGATGCATAATTTATTGCATAGAAATATTCGTCAGTTTGTTTTGCGAAAATCCTTTCATCTTGTGCCTTAAGTGCATATTGGTAATACCATGGTTTTCCTGATTCTTGTAGATAGTCACTTTCAATTTCGGCAGCTTCTAAGATTACTTTCAAAGCTTCTGCTCGGCTGATGTTGTATTGTGGTTTAAAATATCCCGCATTATCTCCAGCTGCATATCCGCTAACAATATCTTGATTTTTAGCCTCGCGTATACAGTAATCGTATGCATTAGAAATATCATTATCTGGGAATGGGGTTTGATTATAAATCTCATCTACAGATTCTTTAGTTTGATCAGAGAACGAAGCGCAGTTTGTGCATGTTATACCCAAAAGCATTTGTACATATTCTTCTCTAGTGATGTAGTCATCTGGTCTTATTTTCCCATCCAAAGTTCGCTCGACAATATTACGTCTCAATAAAGTTATGAAAGCGCTGTATGCTGGATGATCTTTGTTTAAATCAACAAACAAATCTGCATTTTTTTTCACTGGATCGTGTCCACTCTCAATTTCTTCAAAATCAGTATAACCGTCACCATCTGTGTCGGCTTGAAGTCTATTTGTTCCTATTCGGATTTCTTCAAAATCAGAAAGGCCATCTTCATCTGTGTCTAATTGGATCCCTGCATTTTCTTCGCTATCAGCGTAAGCAGTTTTGAATAATTTTTGGAATTGTTGAATGTATGAAATTATATTGAAATTTGGAATACTTTCCTTCTCGCTAACAATCTCAAGGTTTCCAATTTGATAACTTATGAAAAATTCAGCAAGATTATTTCCGCTGGCATCTTCGATTACAAATACATAAGGTTCATCAGGTTTATCTGAGTTCTTAATATTTATAAAATATTCATCAGCTGTGAAAACTTTTCCTTCTGAGGTTATTTTTGCAATACGTTTCGCGTACATTCCACTATTGTCTACAATGTAAATCTGCTTGTTGCTTGAATTAGGATCAATATAGGCTTTGACATCGTCGTCTTTTATCAAGTCTTTTACATGCACACCATTAAGATTTAATAAGTTCTCTTCAGTTTTATAAGTTGAATCATTCAAAGTGATATCATCAGATTTCTTTGAAACAATAACTACGCTTCCAACAACATTTCCTGATTTAATTTCAACGATACCTATGCGCATAGGTTTGTCTGCTGTTGATTCAAAAACGTCTACAGTATAAGCTTCGTCGCGAATCTCAATTTTCCCGGTGTCTACATTTATTTCAGCTATTTTATTTCCATTTTCTCCAGTTATGATGTGGTTTTGTAGAACTTCTTGCTCGTATGTAAGCGGTTGAGAAATTTCATTTACGTAAGTTAGGATCTTCACTTCACGGTCTTCAGATACCATATCGATACCGTTTGAGAAAATTTTATCCGGCCTATTTGTAGTTGTTGCAATTAACGCAAAAGGCCCAGGATAACTTGTGGCACTTATTTGAAAGCTTCCTTTGCCATTAAGTATCTTGATTGTGTCTTCTCCGTAAATTTCAGCAACGCTATTTTCCCCAACCTGAACAATTGAAAGTTTTACTTCAGTAAATGAATCACTTGCAACTAAACTTGATCCAGCATTTAAAGCTGAAACGTTTACAGTTAGAGCTTCTGTATCTCCTGTCCTGATTACATTCCCGCCTTCCGCAAAATATATGTCCAATTGTGAAGTAGCTTCTGCTCCGTCAGGAACTCCGTCTCCATCCGAATCTCCACTATTTGGATTTATATCTTCATCATCCAAAATTCCATCACCATCACTGTCTAGTCCGTTGATGAAATTTTCCAAATTTCCATCTGATGCATCGCCACATGCTGGAGCGAAACTTACCGCATCTGTGAAGGAAGGAAGGCTTTGAACATATTCGATGATATATGAGAACCACCCAAAAATCTGTACTCCTTCGCCAGAAATGGATGAGTCTTCTTCATTTTCAACAAGATCTGCCAATAATGGGTCCAGCATTGAATCTGGATTTAACCATTCGGGATCGTTGTCGACAATTTCCACTCCGCTTGTCATCATAATGTCTACTTCGTTTTCGCTACCTTCTGCTGTTAAATACATATATTCGTAACCATTTTCCGAATCACCTATATATCCGTTTGAGTCACGATCTGTATAAGTCCGAATTGCGTATGCATGTTTTTTATCAATGCCCGAGTTACGCCAATCTATTGAGTCTGAAGCCATTTCTGTAGTAGTTTCCACTAGGACTTGTTTTGTATCATCAGTGAACACCGTTTCATCAGCACTAATGATTTGGGTAATGGACCCCTCAATTTCTAGGGTTAGCGGATCATATCCAGGCAAGCTCATCAAATAATTTTCAAGTTTAGCAAGTTCAGCATTTAAGCTATCTATTGAATCTGCTTTAAAAGCGTTTGGGTAAACAAGTTCACGTTGTGCTCCATTTTGATCTTTGAATGTCACCTTTCTAGGATTGTCTACCGGTAGAGCATCTACAGCTCCATAAGAAAGCTGCGCTGTAATAGTTTCGGCGGTTGGTTCTTTGTGAAGCATCATGCTGTTTGCGATTCCTAGATTGCTTGTGTAAGCAGAAGGATGATCATCGTCTGCAGGATTCCATTGAATACTTGAAGTTTGCAAAACATACAGATCAATTTTTTTAATATTAGCAATTGGTGGATTTTCTAAAGTGAAATGTGTTTTTTGGTTGGCAAAAATCATGTCGCCAGTTTTGAACCAGTCATTTGGAGCAATCCCGTAAGTTAGTGAATATTCATCTTCTTCATCTATTTCTCCGTCCATGTCATTGTCTACTCCATCAAACCCTCCATAAAAATCTAGAATTTCTTTCAAGGTTATTGAAATTGCAGGTGAAGTTTGTTCGTAAAGAACTATATCTTCAGCTGGTTTGTATTTGCTCACTTCAGGAACCGGGACTGCATCTCTAGCTGCTTCAGTCCAAGCTGCTGCGATTTCATTAAAGTAATTAGCAACTGCTATTTTGTATGTGTTCCATGTTGATTCTTCTTTGAAATCATTACATCCTCCAAATTGAGTTATGCTATCTGGTGTATTTTCAATTACCTTTCCAGCAAGTGGGTCGTGTAAGTCTTTTGTTGCGAATTCAGGGAAACATTTTTCTGGAGTATCAATATTTTTACCGTAACAACCTGCATATTCTGCATTGTAATTACTTTCTGGATTATATACGCGATTTGTATTTACAATTGTCCCAACGGTTTCAGCCGATTCGTTCGAATTTACTCCGCGATACAGTGAACATTGCTCTGGCGAAGTTATTTCTGGCGCTGGTATTCCGTTGATGTATAAAACAGTTCTTGGCCCACCAATAGGGTCATTGTAAGTGTTTGTATTTTGATTTATGAAATTATTAGTAGTTAAATTTTGTGTCGAATCATCTTCAAAAGTAATTTTCCCAGTAAGTTGCGCACGTTCAATCAAAGGCATTGGGCCTTGTAGTTGAGATAAAAGTTCATCGGTTTTTTCTTCGATTCTGTCATTTAAAATTCGAAGATATTCTTGTGTGAACAAATCTTTCGCGGCGATAATTGATACTGTTGAATCGAAAGTTTCATATCTTCCAGTCCCATCAACAAAGTCATTTGCTTTTTGAATGTAATTTGTAAGTAGTTCATTATATTTAATTGCATAAGACAAAATGATATTCCGAGTTTGTACGTCTGGAATTGTGTCGAACATTTCAGTGTCGACATTCTCAGGATTTTGCCCAGAATCTTCATCAATCGCGTTATCTCCATCATCATCTAGCCCATTAATTGGGTCTTCATCGACAAATCCATCTAAGTCATCATCAATGCCATCGCCTTCTGCCTGGTTATTTCCGCTAACAATTTTCTTGAGTAATTCTTTTGTAAATCTTTTGTATGAAATATCCTCCAAGTAGTTAATGTAGTTTTCATATCTTTTAAAAGCACCGCTGTCGAGCATTTCACGCTCCCAGTACATGTCGGCGTAAAGCATTTTTTGGTCGAATGTAGTGAAATCACTGTTCCCAATATGGTACAAATGATTTTTGTCAAAGTACGTAGATAGCAATGTTGTGTTTTGTTCAGGGTCACTTACTGGAGTCTTAATAACTCCATGCCAAATATCAGCTTTTGGTAAATTAACATCTGCATTCAATTCAAATTCATTGTTTGTGTAGTTGAAGGTGTAGGCTTTGTCTTCAAAATCTGTGTAAGGGAACATGCTGATAAAGCGATATCCATTTTTATTTACAACCGGAAGAGGAACGTCGCCAATTACGATAACGCCGTTTAATTTTGTTTTGCCTTCTTCATTCTCATCACCTTTGACGTAAAGAGTTTCAAGTGCACTTGCAATTTCTGCGGCATCATCATCTTCCGAAACACGTAAAATTACAGATTTCGTAAAAGGCTGAGTTAATTGAACGTCGCGCGCAAATCGTGTGATACGATTTTGCAAAGTTGTTTCTTCAAGATCATCTGGGTAATCGGCGCTAAGACCAGGATACATCTTTGCATCAGTGATTAAACTGTCTTCAACGACTATTGCGATTAGTGATGTGATTTCCACAGGTTCATTTGATTCAGTTGAAACCCCTTGTGCTTGCGCGATGTTAAAAGTAAAACTTTGTGTAGTTAGGATTGCGCAAATAAGCATTCCAGAAATTAACTTTGAAATTCTAGAATATACAGGAAGATTTGGAGTCGATTTGTTGTTTGTTTTGTTTTGCATTTTTGCGCTCTATGCTCTCTACAAGAGAGCCTTAATAAATCTATATATTTTAGCATAAATAAGGCGTTAAAGACAGGGTTGGAGTCCGCGCAAACCATTAAAACTCTTGCCTTATTTTTGAGATATTGTGTACGTTTGGCGTTGTGTGCTCCGAGATTTTTTGTGCTTTGCCAATTTGAACTAAAAAAATCCTCTATGTGGAGGATTTTATGATGTACGAAACAAGCCGATTTCCGCGCATTGCAATGCGCGGAAATCGGCTTGTTTTAAACGTTTGTCTTAGGTCGCGAGATTATTGTAATTGTACGAAATAATCACATTCAGTTGTACAGATCGGGTCATCTCCATCTAGATTATCCGTATTATTGCTTTTTGGAATTT
>JAHJMX010000007.1 GCA_018821175.1 Patescibacteria group bacterium | reverse complement strand
TTTGATTTAAATGATGATAATCCAAATATATACTTGTATCATAAATCAGACTTGGGAGAGTTTTTTTTATCAAGTGATTGTATTATTCATGAATACTCTAAATGGAAAAGAATGGAATACATAATAAAAAAAATCCCAGAAAAAGAAGTTACTGCTTTTTTAGATTTATCATATACGATTGGGGGGTTTATTATTTTTCCAAGCAATAAAATAAATTCTTTACCAACCATGAATCAAGAAAGGGGATGTAATCAAAAAATTTGCGATAGAATAGATCTAACATTAGAATGTATAAGGTTATATTATATTGGTAAAGATAGTCCATTAAGTGAAACAATCCATAGATATGACAAATATTTTAAACTATTCAAAGATTTCAAAGGGTATTGCGAACATTTCTTAATTCAAGATTTAATTTCAGATGATTATTCAAGAATTAACTTCTTTTTGCCATTTAATGGATTCGAAGTTAGTCCATTGCCAAATTCTGTTGATGAATATTTTGAATATAAAAAAAATAATATAAAATTTGTTACTAATAGAAATAACAGAATTGAAAAATACGATAAATTACAAAAAATGGACTTCGCCTAACAATGACTATGCCGTTCATTCATTCGCTTCGCTCAGTCATTCACCCACATTTGCCAGTGGTACGCTTTCAGCGTATTTTACCACTGGCAAACATCGCATACACCGGCCGTTAAATGAAATTAGTCAATTCCTACAAAACTTTTATTAACACCCTTTTTTATTTTATATATTATGGATATAGAATTTAAAAAATCTAAATTACACGGCAATGGTGTATTTGCCATAACTAACATTCAAGCAAATGAAATTATTGAAATCTGTCCAATAATTATTTTGAATGAAAATGATACAAAGCAAATTGATAAAACCAATTTGTATAATTATTATTTTAGTTGGACAAAAAATGGTTCTGCAATTTCTTTAGGTTATGGTTCAATATATAATCACTCTTATGAACCTAATGCTAAATATGAAAAGGATTTTTCAAATAAAAGGCTGATTTTTAGATCAATTGAAGAAATAAAAAAGGGTGAAGAAATATTTGTTAATTATAATGGCGATCCAAACAATAAAGAAAAGGTTTGGTTTGATAAGGACGGAATTGACTAACTTGCTCCGTTTCACTTCGTACCACGCTGCGCTCTCCTCCTTCAGTCGTCGGGTCATTTAACAATGGATAAAAGGAAAATTGCTCAGCTCGCAATTTTCCCAAATTTTCTCCGCTCCGCTACGAAAACATTTATTTATAAGGGGAAAACGAATACAATACAATTGCTTAACAAAATGCAAATTATGAACAAAAAAACTATGTATATAATATTAATCATTTTGGGAGTCCTGCTTATTCTCTGGTTTTTGTATAGCTGGCTATCGGTTAGCACAATTGAAGAACCGAAGTATGAGGTAATAACGACCACGCAAGACTACGAAATACGCGAGTACGACGCATACATTATTGCCGAAACCACAGTAAGTGGTTCCAAGGATCGTAACGAAGCAGCGCGAAAGGGTTTTCCGATAGTGGCGGGCTACATTTTTGGCGACAATACCTCAAAAGATAAGATTGCTATGACTACACCAGTAAACACCGAAGTAAGCGAATCGGAAAAAATAGCGATGACCACGCCTGTAAATACCGAAAAGATAGCCATGACCGTACCAGTAAATACAGAGCAAGAAAAGACTGAGGGAAGCTACAAAATATCTTTTGTCATGCCAAGTGAATACACACTAGAGACTTTGCCAACTCCGAATGACAGTCGAGTAATACTCAAAGAAGTGCCGTCTCGCAAAGTTGCGGTTAAGCGCTTTTCCTGGTCTGCCAGCGAGTCTGCGGTCAAAAAGCAAGAAGAAGCATTGCTTTCTGCCCTGAGTTATGATGGCATTGAAACCGTGGGAGAAATAAATGTAGCCCGATATAATCCACCATGGACAATACCTTTTATGCTTCGTAATGAAGTACAAGTAGAAATTAAATAACGAAAAAAACATGAATAAAAACAACCTAACTCTCAAAATTTCTGTTTTACTTGGATACGTTGCCATGGTTGCCGTTAACTTCTTGGCCAATGTGCTACCAATTGGCGGGGTGACCACTGGAGAAGCTTCTGACTCGTTTGGAAACCTATTTACACCCGCTGGAGCAACTTTTTCTATTTGGGGGCTTATTTATTTGCTTCTTTTAGGATACACACTCTATCAGTTTGGCTTTGGCAATAAACAGACAAAGGCATCGCGCGATAAACTTTTTGCTACAATTAATCGATATTTTCTCATCACATCAATTGCCAACATAGCTTGGATCTTTGCCTGGCATTATGGCGTTATTTGGCTTTCAGTGGTCATTATGTTCACCTTGCTGTTTTTGCTTATAAAAATTGCTGATGTCATAAACAAAGAAAAATATAATATTCTGGAAACGGTTCTTGTGCGCTTACCATTTAGTGTCTATTTTGGTTGGATCACTATTGCGACCATTGCTAATATCACGGTCTTTTTGGTAAGCATAAATTGGAATGGATTTGGTATTGCCGAATACATCTGGACAGTCATTGTTCTGCTCGTAGGAGCTGCTATCGGGACTATTCGTATGCTCAAAGACAAAAATATCTTCTATGGAATTGTCTTGGTGTGGGCATATGGGGGAATCTGGCTCAAGCACACTTCAGCGAGCGGTTTTGATGGAGCATATGCGAACGTCATCACAACGGTGATTATCTGTATCATAATATTTCTTAGTGCTATAGGATTTCTAGGTTATAAGAAGGCTATATCAAGAAAATTGGATAATTAACTATAATAAAATATGTATCGGGAACTGTTTCTTATAGCCTTGCCAGTATTTTTTGCCATCGACATGGTATGGCTTGGCACCGGATACAACAACGTGTAAACGGTTCGCTTCGCTCTCCCATATTTACTATTGGGATCTTTTGCGACAGTTTTGCAACTTACAATAACCTACCTCAATCGATAATTTATGCGGATATGGGACATAAATCCAAAATACTTATGCCGAAAACATTTGCTCGCAGAGCACAGAGAGCTCCATGGTCTTTGGAATATTTTGACTAAACATGGGGGAATAGGTGGGTATTCAAAGCACCCAGAAACAAAAAGATGGATTGGCAAATTGAAATCACTTTATAACAGGCATGAATCACTATTGATAGAATTTTCAAAAAGAGGCTATCAACACAAATCACCGCTTGATAAAAAATTGGCGACAGGAGACACTACACAAAAAATATTTATAAACACCATTAAGGAACAAAAAAACATACTAACGAAAAAACCCTGTGAGTGTTTTATTGATAAAAGTTTGAATTAGGGTGTTTTGGGCTCGGGCATTCACCACTTAATCACCCCCTTACTTCGGTCCATATTGCACGGGGGTCCTTTTTCAGCGTATTATACACTCGGAAAATTCACATACTCACGCACATTCTCAGCAATTTATCCCATTATAATAATTACCCAACCTATGTTCATGAAAAAAACATTTCTAACATTGTTTTTGCTTAGCACAACTATTTTTACAGTAGGGTGTGCTAGTCAATCATCGAATTTTTTAACTTATTTATCGTCATCTGAAGATCCATTGAAATATTGTGATGGAGAAAAAATGGATAGCGAAGAATATAAAAAAACAATCACAAGTAGAGTCACAACTGACACCATAATTGATCAAATTACCAAAGACGAATTGGCCAAAGCCAAAATACTTGCCGCTACTTCTGGCCAATGTAACTCGGTTTTGGAACAAACAGATGTTCGCTTGGAAGGAGATACTGCGTATATTGGTCAAATAAGTGGATGGGCTGGAAGCTCGATCGTTATGTGTAGTTGCCACCCTGAAATAGAAGTTAATTTGCTAGATATAGATGGTATAAATAATGTTATTTTTGAAGGACAAGAAACTGTGCCAACGGCTATAACTACGCCTACAACTACGTCTACAACTACGTCAGAAACCCCGGGTCTATCAGCAGACAAGAAAAGCATAATCGTAGATAGTAGCGTTTTGCTATCTGTCGATAACGACGCAATTTTCAATTGGTTCAAGACCGAGAGTCAATTGTGCGATGGATATAATCTAACCAGCACTTCTGATCGTAAAGCGTTTTGTGAAGATTTGACCTCTTTCAAAAGTCAAACAAGATTTGCTTCAATTGTGATTTCTCCTGACAAAATGGAAATTGGTTTTACAATAGAAAGTGATACTTTATCTCCCGACAAGGTAGTTGGTATCTTTTTGCGTTCCGCTAACAAAGTTAATCTACTTACTAACTATTATCTCGGGAACGAATTCATTAGTTTTTCTCCAGGCGGTGAGAATTTCGTATACCAAGGTGGTTGCTGGGAGGGATTGTGTGGTCTTTTCATAAAAGATTCGGAAACGCTTACAGAAGTGGCTAGCTTAAATAATCCTGAGTATTTAGATCTTAGAAGCGTTGACGCTGAATTCGTCAGATGGCTTTCGGAAAATCAAGTTGAATATAAACTCGGCGCAGAGCTAAAACAGGAGTCATTTTAAGTTAAGCTGTCGTGGGCTTAAGTTGCAAAATTTTCATAAATTACTCAATATTTAATCTTCATATGGACATAAAAAAAATAGTGAATTGGAAAATATATTTCATATTATTATCGGCAAGTGTACTTTCTATACTGGCGATTATGCCATATATAATAACTATACAAGGAGAAATGTTGAAAGCCGCTCCTATGCCATTTTCAGTTGCAATACTGATTATAGTACTTCAGAGCACATTGTTGTTTGCTATTTTAACGTTTATTGGATTAAAACTATCGAGCAAACTTGGCTTACGAGTGCCAATTATTGAAAGATTTGTTGCCAACAAAAAGATTGATTTTAATGTTAAATCAATCATTAAAATATCTGTTTTGCTTGGAGTCTTAACAGGTATTGTTATAGTATTTTTGGACTTTATATTCTCTCAATTTGGCTTAGAGAGTTTATTTAAACAAACATTTGTTCCAATCTGGCAGGGTTTTTTAGCATCTTTTTATGGCGGAATTAGTGAAGAGATTGTGATGAGACTATTTTTCATGACATTTGTTATATGGTTAATTAGCAAAATAACAAAACAAAGAGGTAAAATTATTGAAAACAATTTATTAGTTTGGTCATCAATTATTATTGCTACAATTTTGTTTGGTATAGGACATTTGCCTATCACTTCAGCCTTAATAACCATAACGCCTTTAGTAATTTTTCGTGCCCTTTTACTTAATGGCATTGGAGGAATAGTGTTTGGATGGCTTTATTGGAAAAAAGGGCTAGAACCAGCAATGATTGCGCACTTCTCAGCTGACATAATCATACATGTATGTTTGCCATTTATTTCAATGATGTTATAGGGGAAAAATCATTTGAGATGTTAAAATAAAAGAAACGCAAAAGGAGCATCACTCATCTGAACAAAATTTGCATGAGGTACAAAGGTTAGCTGAAATCAGTTTTTTTACTTAGTTTATACATATGGAAATAATTACATTACCACAACTTCGTCAAACTTATGGTTATGATTGCGGAGCAAAAGCCCTGCAGGCTGTTTTGGTTTATTATGGTATTGAAGTCAGAGAAGACAATATTATAAAAACTGCAAAAACAACAAGCAAGGGGACTCCAATTCAAGGGATAATAACAATTGCTCAAAAACACGGCTTAAAAACAGAATCTAGAGAAATGACCATTCGAGATGTAAAAAATTATATAAAGAAAAAAATCCCTGTCATCCTTGTTTTACAAGCTTGGACTGCAAAGAAGAAAGTTGATTGGGAAAAAGATTGGACTGATGGTCATTATGTTGTGGCAATTGGATATACTAAAGATAAAATTCTATTTGAAGATCCATCTTCGTTTGAAAGAGATTATTTGAAGTATGACGAGCTTGAAAAAAGATGGCATGATGTTGATGCAAATGGGAAAAAATATTTCCATCACGGAATAGCTATTTTTGGGAAGAAGCCAAAATTTAATAGAGATAAGGTTATTCATATGGATTAGTTTGCGACCTAAAATCATTTTATCCGTAAACGTTAGCTTACATATATGTTTTTTCGGCTGATAAATCTCTTAAAAAGACTAATATTTATAATTAATTCATATAATCGTGAAAAAAATAATCATCGTAGGAATTGGGGCTATCATTTTATTTGGCGGGATTTTCCTTTTTACAAATTCTAGTCAAACTGGTGAAACACAAGAGCAGGCAGTTTTGGCAAGCACGCTTAATATCTCTCGCGAATATGCAGCGCTGCGATATCAAACTG
Source organism: Patescibacteria group bacterium (assembly GCA_018821175.1). Classification (GTDB taxonomy): domain Bacteria; phylum Patescibacteriota; class Gracilibacteria; order UBA1369; family PNNO01; genus JAHJMX01. The sequence goes on along the minus strand of JAHJMX010000007.1, from coordinate 15,560 downwards.
ACAATGTCTTAATGAATGCTGAGAATTATGCCGACTATGATGCTTGGAACAATGAAATGTCGCTTATTATCGAGAAATGGGGAAATCTGGAAAAAGAATCCTGCCGATGGTTTTACAATGCTCGGTGGGGGACCCCTTACATTAAACAAAAAATCGGGTTCAATATAACTTCCTAGCGGATATGCATTTTCCGGGAATATCTCGGAAGATGGGAATAAATGGGGGAATATATTTAAATCAACATCATGGATATGGTAAAAATCATAAAATACAATGGAGATAAAAAAGTTCTTGTAAATCTCATTGAGGAGTTACAAGATTATTTGGTTCAAATAGATCCATTAAAGAGACTCAGAAGACTTTCTGAATATGGAGAAATTTATATCGACAATCTTCTGAAAAAAATCGAGAAACAACATGGAATGATTTATGTTGCAGAATTCGAGAATGGTACTGTAGGTATGATAGCGGGGGTTATTGAGGAATTTACAAAAAATGATGAAATAGAGTGCATCCCTTCAAAAACAGCGAGAATTTTAGAACTTATTGTTAGCGAGAAATATCGCGGTAATAATATCGGTTCTTTGCTAATGAATAAAATTGAGGGATATTTTCAAATTCAAGGTTGCGATATAATTCGGGTTGAAGTGTTTGAACCAAATAAAAAGACACACAATTTTTATCAAAAACTTGGATATCAAGACAGGGTTATAGATATGGTCAAAAAAATCCTATAATTTCTCAAAAACCTATTATGAAAAATCTTCTTCTTGCCTCTGTTGCTAGAAGTACAACAAATTTAACTATTGAGACAAAAAATCTTTTGTTGCAGTCAATAACACTAGAGTATAAGGATGAAATTTTCAAAGAATTTACTCCAGAAATTACCACTTACATGTTTCCAAAATCTCCTGAAAAAATTGAGGAAACTATAGAATTTATCCAACCAAAAAATAAAATAATCTTCTTATGAAAAAAGGTATCAAAATATTGCTTGTTGCAGATGGCTGGATCAATCTTGCTCTTGGAATGATAGGGCCAATTTATGCAATATTTGTCGAAGAAATCGGAGGCGATATCTTGGATGCAAGCTGGGCATATTCAACATATATGATTACAGCTGGTGTCGTTATGTATATGCTTAGTAAATGGGAAGATAGAGCCAAACATAAAGAAAAATTCGTTATAATAGGGTATGCACTTATAAGTCTTGGTTGCCTTATGTACTTTTTTGTATTTAATCAGCTTACACTTCTAATTACACAAGCAGTGCTTGGTTTATCTATAGCTATACTTGATCCAGCTTTCGACGCTATTTACTCGCATTATGTAAAAGTAAAAGAGGAAGCATCGAACTGGGGGATTTGGGAGGCGATGAGTTATGTTGTAACTGGTTTTGCTGCTATTATAGGTGGTTACATCGCAAATAGCTTTGGATTTAAAACGCTTTTTATTATCATGTTCATAATTTCTTTATTTGGGACAATCCATAGTTTGGCTCTTTATAGCGGAAAAAAACGTTTAAATGCTGAATCATAGTTGCAATATTGTTAACTTTTGATGATGGGGATTTTATAAGAGATGAAAAGCACTACAAAAGCTTATTTGGTGAACAATTCGTGATTAAAAAGTGGCCGAGGCATCAAATTAGTGAATTTGGGAAGCGATAAGTTTTATTTCGAGAACATAAATATTTGATCCACTTAAAAAAGATTCCCAATAGACTTGCGCGATGTGGCGTTTTGTGTTAAATTCACCCTCCTATTTTTAATATTATACTTATGGGAGATATTATGGATCCAGATCAAAAGAAAAGGGCGATCAAATTGCTGGAATACAATGATAGTGAACGGATGAATGCCGTTTTAGGTAAAGTTTCTGGTGGAGAGGTAAATATCGCTAAACTGATTCAGGCAATCCAGGCCGAAACTGCAGAAGGATGGCGTATTTTAGGGGCTGTCTTGGCTGCAGATAAAGAAAATGATCCTTGGCAGAATCTGAATTAATAGAATGGGCAAAAAAATAAGAATAAGATAGATTAGGGGATCCTAGAGATTCGCAAAAAACTACCTCTTGACTTCAACGGTGAAATCCTTTTAACTTCAAACGCAATAAAACCCGTTGCGAGATTATTGCCGTGTGTCATTTTTAAACTTTGTCAAGCATTATGTCGACAATATTAAAGCAATACAAAGATCTCCTTGATCGGCAGGTAAGCGGAATTGTTCACTTCAATGATGTTTTTGCTGAAAATCCAGTGGATATTGACTCGGAATTAACAGCGATTATTCGCAATCTTGGGAATTTTTCAGATTTGAGATTCCCTATTGGGAATAACCCAAAGTTGGCAGATTATGGAGTGAATTTGCTTAATGATTTAATTGAAGAACAAAGAAGGATTTTGAAGATTGTTCAAGACATGAGTGGCAAGAATATTGATCATCATTTCTCAAACAAAGCAGTGCTTGCAATTGTAAACAAAGCTGATAGAAATAGTAAAACAACTGCTGAAGGCAAAAATGGAGAAGATTTCCATTTGGCTATTACTGATAATGGACTTGAGATTTACGCTGTTCCTCTTGCGAGATTACAGGCACTTGAAACAAGAAATAAAATTCTTGCTTTATACCGTATCCCGAACGAAAAATTAGTTGTGACAGATGGACGTCATGAACAATTCCGTTCTTCGATTATTGCAACAACAAGACATTTCCCGAATATCTTGGAACCTGTGTTTGAATATTTCACTAAAGAAGATCTTATTCGCGCAAAAGAAAACGGAACTCATCCAAATGTGATTCCTGAGCAAAAATATCTTGCTGAGTTTGCTTTCTCGGACAAATTTGGGAACGTGAGGGTTTCTGTAAGAAATAATAAGGAATTTAAAAAATATTTTGATAGTTATAAAATTGGGGATGTTGTGAAAATCAAGGTTAATGGATCTGAGCCAGTCAACGCCTTTTATGTAACTTCATTAAAAGAAATTCCTGTTGGTGAAGTTGGTATTTATCAAAATATAGCTGATGTTGCAACAGAGGGCGCTGGATATTGGGAAATCGTTAAGAAGAGTGAAGATTGTAACCACGAGAAAGAGACAGCAACTGCAATTTTGGAACACATAAACCCTAATTTTAGAGACGAAGATATTTCAATTTTGTAAATTTTAGGAAGGTTTATATTTTGTCGATGATTGTTTATATTTTTTTTTAAAATCCCTGAAAATGGAAATTTTCCCTCCCCAAAAAATCAAAATTACCGCAGTTGAAAATAAAGGGAGAGGTGTGATTGCAACTGAAAAAATATTCAAAGATGAAATAATCGAATATTGTCCCCTCATTATATTGAAAGAAAAAGATAGCAAGTTTGCGGCTAGTGAATCCGATACTATCGCCTATTATTATCTGCATCAATTAAAATTCAAGAGAGATTGTGTGATGCTTGGATATGCATCTTTGTACAATCATAGTTTTGATCCAAATGCAGATGTTGAATATGAAAATGATCCTAAAATAGATTATCTTATTTTTCGAGCAATCAAAGATATCGATGCTGGTGAGGAAATAACATGGAATTATAATTTTGATGATAATGTCGTCGATTTCTTGCCGACTGAAAATTAAAATTTGCAATGTTTTGGTGTTGAATTATGCGTTTGATTTATATTAAAATTGACAGTGTATTTTGTTTTGGGCGATTAGCTCAGTTGGCTAGAGCGCGTCGTTGACTTCGATGAGGCCAGTGGTTCGAATCCACTATCGCCCACCAGTTTTATTCATTTTCTAATTTATAAATCATGGAAAACGCTTCAGTAACAGTGTCAACAAATGGTGCGAGTCGTCCTTGGCAAGGGACATTAATCGGAGTGGTGAATGTTATTGGTCTCGTTATTATGGGGATTGCAATGGTGTTTTTTATCTGGGTATTCTTTGGGGGGACCGCATTGATTTCTAGCTTTGCATCAAGTGCCCAAATGACGCCTTTCTTGAATTTACTGTCCGCAATTGGTGGTTTGATATTGATCCCATTTGCAGTGTTTTTTGTTCTAGGGGTTCTTATTACAAGAGGAATCTTTAAAGGAAAAAGATGGGCTATTATATTTTCTTTGGTGCTTACAATTTTGGCGATTGCTTCCTTGCTTTTTGGTTCGTCTGAAATGTCTTTCCCAGCTTTAGCTATGAATGCATTAATGTTGTACGCTGAAGTGATATGCTTAAAACATCCTTTTTACAATCAAGCATAAAATATTTTTAAGGGTTGAAAAGGCGAGCGCGTCAACGGGAAGCGACTTTAACCATTGAATCTGCAAGCAAATTCTGGTATAATTACACGATGCGTTTTAAATAATTAAAATAAACTTTTTCACAATTTATGGGTTCGCAGAAAAAAAACAAAAAATCAAATAATGTTGAACTTCCCGAGCTGGAAAGTTTTGATTTTCATGATGATGTCCATAGACATAAAATCTCTAAAGAGCCATTCAGGAAATATAGAGGTAAGTTTAAGACTAGTTTTTGGTCTATTGTTTTAGGGATGCTACTGATCTTAATTGGTTTTGTATTTATTGGATATTCCGAAGGGTCTCATAGTGAAATTAATGCTATTAGAAGGATGACTTTGATGCATGCAGAAAAGCTTGGTGATTCTGAAAAGGGGATGATGAAAATAGTTGGAACGCCTGAATCTAAATGTGCATTAAACTTAGATGGATGTGACCATGAGGATGTTATTTATTACAGTATTATTACAGAAAAATTAGATGGGGACGATTGGGTCCAGATCAAATCTGAAAGGTCTTGGTCTGACTTCAAACTTGGTAGTATCAAAGTGGTTCCTGCCAATGCTGAGGGGGTCTTTGATTTCAAGCATTCTCATTCAATTAATGAATATGAGAAAAATGAAGGTGAACAAAGTGTAAAATACCGCGAAACAATCTATGAAGTTTATGCAAGCGAAGAATTGATTGTTATTGGGAATGTTAAAAATCAAACAATTGAAGGAGGGAATCAATTTATTATCACAAATAAAAATCATAAAGATTTAGTAAAATATTTTGTTGGAAGTGACCGTTTGGAATGGTGGTTTGGAAAAGGATTTTCACTTCTTTTACTTGTACTTGGAGCAGTTTCTTTCTTGCTCCCAATCATTTCATTTTTAGATATTTTCCCTGGTTTTGGGTGGGGACTTGTTTCTGTGATGACATTAATTGCACTTGTTATAAATACCATTGTTGTGTTTTTCGTTACAATGATGCTAACATTTTGGTGGTTAATAATGATTCTTGTGCTTTTTGTCTTTTACTTAATCGTCAAAATCAAAGGGCGCGAGAAAGAGCTCCCAAATTCATTCCTTACATAAAAAATTCTTGGGAATATTCAGCCTGCAAGCCTAGGAAAAGCTACATTAGGTTTTGTTTTGTCTAATACTTTTGTGTATAATGCCAATTGTAATTCTTTAACTTATACATATTGATGAAAAGTATAAAATTAAGCGCAATTGCTATTGTCGCTGTAATGATGGTGTCGCAGGTTGCTTTAGCAGCTGTGCCTTTTTCTGATCATATCGGTCATAAATGGGAAAATGGTATTGAGTTCGTTTATAATCGTGGGATTGTTCAAGGTTATCCAGATGGGACTTTCCGCCCAGATAATACTTTGAATAGAGCAGAACTTTTGAAAGTTATTGTTGTATCTTCTTATAGCGAATCTGCTTACAACGCATATGAAGGGGATGCATGTTTTGATGATATTGATGGGTCGCAATGGTATACAAAATATGTTTGTTTTGGTAAAGCTCAGGGAATCGTGCAAGGTTATGATGATGGAACTTTTCGTCCAGAAAATGAAGTGATTTTTGTTGAAGCTTTAAAAATCATGTTTGAAGGAATGGATGTTAGTTTAACTTCAACCGCAGATAGCCCATGGTATCAAAAATATTACAATACTGCTGCCGCTAAGTACTTGGTGCCAGATGAATTGAATTTGGCTTATACAAGTAAGTTTTCGCGTGCTCAAGCCGCAGAGGTAATTAAACGTGTTATTTCTTTGGATGCTGATATTATTCAACCTCCATTATTTACGTCTGAAGGTGGATATGAGCCAGGAACTGTTTATCTTGGATACATTCAAGAAGGGTCAATTGTTGATGTTTATGTTGTTGCAGATACGAACATTGATGCTTATGAAGGCGGTTCTTTGACAGTTGTTTTTGAAGGAAATACATTGAATAGTTTTAAGGGAGATAGAAACATTTCAGCTTCTGTAAGTGGAAATAATGTTGTGATTGATTCTAGTAACACATTGCATGCTGGAGAAGTTTTACATCTTGGAACTGCTTATTTTGCAAGTGGAAGTTCTGTAACGATTTCAGCACAATAAATGATTTTAATTGATGTTTGAGAGATTAAAAGATTTCCCTAAAAATAGAATTATAAGGATTGGCGCGGCATTTTCCGCGTTTTTCCTTGTTATTAATATGGTCGTTTATTTTGCGCTATCTTCGTATGCAGAGGTGGGCCGCGCCTCAGAAATCTTGCTTGATGATAACGTATGTAATTTTGCTTCAAAGGATTTTTCAGATATTGAAAATATGCTTTTGGCGGATACAAAACCGAAAATTTTCATACTTGGTGACTCAATCAGTTATGGGATTGGAGTTGCAAGTGAAAAAGAAACGATTTCTGGGTATTTACGCGAATTGCACCCTGAGTATTCTGTCTACAATTTGGCTTCGTGCGGCGGGAAATCGTTGGATTACTATTTGTGGATTCAATATTTAAATGATTTAGCGGAGCGCGTTAATTATGATGTTAGTAATGATATTTACGTCATTCAATATAATTATAAGTGGTTTAATATTGATAATGGTGATTTTTCTGATCGAATTAGTCAGAAGAGAATTTTGATGCATTTTGATAAATACATTGATGATGAAATTAGCAAGGAACTTGATTTTTATCCAACATTTTTTGATAAATTTGGAACATTTTTGAATGATACTATTCCGGTTGCCTCAAATCGGACTAAGCTGATCGGATTATTTTTGAATGAAAAATCGAAAGAGGATTTTATTAAGCATGTTTTTTATGGACGCCCAGAAACAAATAGTTTTGAATACAAGCAGCAATATTGGAAGGACAAGGAAGAAATGGCTAATTTTAACTGCAAAATTACGTATAGCTCGAATCAGTGGAATGCTGAAAATAATTTCAATTTCATGATTTATGAGAAGACCATTGCACTCCTTGACAACTTGGACAAAAATGCCTTAATCTATCTTCCTGCATATAATTATGAATTAACGAAAAAATGTCAGGAAAATCCGGCATTTGAACAGAATATCGCAAAATTTTTAAGTATTGCTACTTCTGTCGACAATATTACTGGCGATGCGATGATCGGAGGGGTTGATGAGAAAAATTTCCTGGATGATATGCATTTAAATGCGGAAGGGAACGCAATCCTTGCACAACTTATATCGCATAAAATAAGCAAAAATTAAAAAAATAATTTTAATGAAAAAAATAATTTTAGATATATTTTACGGATTAATGTTTGCACTAGTTTTATGTGCAGTATTGATTTTCATCGGGGAATCTGACGTGTTTATTTACAACAATTTTTAAAAGGGATGCTATTTAATACATTACAATTTGTTGTTTTCTTTGTACTGACATTTGTGATTTATTGGCTTGCAGTGCCAGATTCGCAAAAAAAACATTTCTTGATTGTGATAGGAATGTTTTTTTATTTTACGCTGTCGCAATTTGTGAGATTTTTTATACTTGGGCTTGATCTAGTGGTTTTCGCAATTGGGCAATTAATTTTTAAGTTAAAAGATGATCCAAAAAAGAAGAAAATAACGCTTGTGGCTGGGATTATACTTTTGATTTCTTCTCTTGTTTTTTTCAAATATACGAATCTAATTATTGATTTAATTAATACAGTTTCTGGCGGGGAAATGAAATATTTAAACATTGTTATGCCGCTTGGTATTTCATTTTTCATTTTCTCGTTTATTCATTATTTGGTAGATATTTATATGGGGAAAATCCAGAAACATTCATTTAAGGATTTTCTCTTATTTTCATTCTTTTATCCAACAATAGTTTCTGGTCCGATCAAGAGGTTTTCGGCTTTCTTGTCAAGTTTTCAGAAGATTACGTTGCAAATTTTCATGCAAGGATTTTTTGTGATTTTAATGGGGTATTTTTATAAATTTGTGATTGCGGATACGATGGTTCCGCTTACTGATATTTTGCAAAATCCAGCTAGTGCATCGCAATATTCTATGATTATTTCGCTTTATGCATACAGTATTCGGCTTTTCTTTGATTTCGCAGGATATTCTTTGATTGCTATTGGATGTGCACTTTTGCTTGGTTATGAAGTCCCACAGAATTTCAACAAACCATATATTGCAAAGAATCCATCAGATTTTTGGCGCAGATGGCACATGTCACTCACAACTTGGATTCGCGATTATATTTATATTGTTTTAGGGGGAAATCGCGCAGGGAAATTTCGTACAATTTTGAATGGTTTTATTGTTATGGCGATAATTGGACTTTGGCACGGATCAAGTTTGAATTTTTTGGCTTGGGGGCTTTACCATGCTGTTTTGTTGGCGGTATACAACCTGACATTCCGGAAATGGAAACTCCAAAATAAAGCATTTGGAGTGCTTGGGATTTTAGTTACATTTCATTTAGTTACATTTGGATGGATCTTTTTTGCAACGGATTCCCTTCAAAATTCGTTAATAGCTATTGGGAAAATTTTCTTAACTTAATTTAATTTTATGAGGGATAAATTGTTGTTTTTACAGAAAACTATTACATACATATCGGTTGTAGGAATTTTGTTTGCTGTATCGCCAGTTGCTTTTGCTGCTGATATACCTTTTGAAGATCATATTGGTCATGATTATGAAGATGCAATTGAATTTTTGTATACAGAAGCAGTTTTGCAAGGGTATGCTGATGGCACTTTCAAGCCAGATAACGAAATTAAAAGGGCTGAGTTTTTGAAAGTAATAGTTGCTGCAAATTTTGCGTCGTCTGAATACGAAAGTTTTGCTGGCACATCATGTTTCACTGATGTAAATGCGGATGAATGGTTTACGCAATATGTTTGTTTTGCGAAAGCAGAGGGAATTGTTCAAGGTTATTCTGATGGGACTTTTTTGCCAGATAGAAATGTGACTTTGAATGAATCATTGAAAATGATTTATGAGGGGATGAATATGCCTGTGGATGATCCTGATGCGATTTTCAAATTCAAATATTATTCACCAGCAGCCAAAGCCGGGTATTTGCCAGATGATTTGAAAGGGGAATACGATAAGCCGATGACAAGAGCCGAAGTTTCTGAGGTTCTTTATCGTATTTTGCAAGATAAAGACAGAGAAATTGCGGTTGATGTTGCTTCTGTGGTTAATTCTGATATTGATCTTGGGCTTATTCCATATAAACAAGCTTACTATGCTTCTTGCGGCACTGCAGCACTTGCTATTGCCCTTTCTGGTGAGCTTAATGTTAGTGAGGAAATGATTATTAATAAAATGATTACGCTTGGGATGTATCCAAATAATGCCGTGAGTAAAGAAGGAACTGTTTATGTTTGGGATAATCCTCAAAAAGTTTTCGTAGGGGATTATAATGGGCTTGTTTCTGCGAATATGGATAAAATTAGTGGATATGGATTCTTGGAAGATCCACTCGAAATTTTGGCTAAGCAATGGGCTCGGAATTCAGAGAAATTCAAAGGTGTAACTTTGCAGTTTATTGCGCAGCAGCTTGAAGAAGGGAATCCGGTAATTGTTTTTGCAAATGTGAATGCGATTAGTGGCAGAGTGATTATTACCGAACCTAGTCCATATACAATCCATTGGGTAACTAACGATGGGGTTTCCGTGACTGCTCCACTTTATAAACACAATTTAGTAGTTGCTGGCTATCGTGGGACTATTGAAGATATTGAGGTTTTTTACATAGTTGATCCATTTTATGGGAATCAAGTTGAAGTTACTCCAGAGCAACTTTCAAGTGTTTTAAGTGGATATGATTTCTCTGGTGTAATTGTGAAATTTTAATGACTTTGATTGATTTGCGCTTTAGGTCAGCAATCGTTATAATCGCTATGGTTTATTCAGGATTAAAGTAAGATAAACTTTTATACTATGGATCAAAATCAATTTCAAAATCAACAAGGTGCTTCGGGACAACCTGCTGCTGCCGGACAACCTGTTTCTGGACAACCTGTCCAGCCAATTCCTGCGCCTGTGCCAGAAGTGCCAGCAAATTTCCAATTAGGGTCTTTGATTGCTGGGCAGATTCATTTGCAATTACCACCACATCCAGAAACTCAATTTGATGATAGAGATTTTTTACTTTTGCTTGCTGGATCAATTTCGCTTTCTAAAGATGAGAAAAAAAGAATTGTTGAAGCTGTGCCAAAGCTAAAGCAGTGGCAAGTTGATGAATTGATGAATATTTTTAGAGAAGAAAAACAAAAATTCGCTCAATTATCTGATAAGCACGTTGAACAACTACGAAAGCTTGAAAAACAGCATTTGGAAGATTGGAAAGACATTGAAATGGGGCAACAACAAGAAAATCGTGGTGCTGAAGATCAGCAAAAGGCAGACGAAATTCGCAAGAGTTTAGGATTATAGGGAGAGATTATTCTATTCTATATCTATGATTTTGCAGATCATAGTTTCATTTTCTGAAAGCTTGAGGAGTTTAACTTTTCTGGTTTGATTTGTTAAATCTTCTTTTGATTTTTCGTTTAAGCGAACACGGAGGTAATTTGATGTAAAACCTGTATGAAATCCGTTCTCGAGGTTGGCTTCAAACAGGACTTCTTCAATACGCCCTGTATTTTTTTTATAAAAATCCATGCGCATATTATTTTCGATGTTCGCAAGATATGAGCATCGTTCTTTTTTGATATTCGGATTAATTTGGTTTGGCATTTCTGCTGCTGGTGTACCTTCCCGTTTTGAATAAGGGAAAATATGTATTTTGCTGAAGTTCATTTCTTTAACAAATTCACAAGTTTCTTCGAAAAGCTCATCAGTTTCACCTGGGAATCCGACGATCACATCTGTAGTAATGCTAAAATGGGGGACTGCTTTTCGAAGGCGCGCTACAATATCTGCGAATAATTCTTTTTTATAATGTCTGCGCATATTTTTGAGAATTTCGGCAGATCCAGATTGCAATGAAATGTGCAAATATGGGCAAAAACGTGGATTTTTGAAAAGTTCTATGAATTTATCTGAATAGTTTTGTGGCTCAATTGAGCTTAGCCTGAGTCTCTCGATGCTTGTTTTATCCAATATCATTTGAATTAAATCAGCCAGATCATTACTATTTTCTTTCCACATCCCAATATTAATTCCAGTCAAAACAACTTCCTTGAATCCTTTATCAATTTTTCGTTTAATTTCAGTTATAATTTGCTCAGAAGGGTAACTTACTTGTCTTCCACGGGCGTAGGGGATAATGCAATATGCGCAAAAATTGTTGCATCCATCTTGAATTTTGACAAAAGTTCTTGTGCGATTTATTTCAAAATTTGAAGTTTCGCATGCTGCTTCATTTCCATTTTTAGGATCCTTTTTCTTTTCTTCAATCAATTCTTCGATCAATTCATCAATTTCTTCGCGTTTTTGCACAACAAAATCGACTTGATCAAGATTTGTGTAACTTTCCGGATCAGTATTTGCTCCGCATCCAAAAACTACAACTTTAGCAGTTGGATGGTTTTTTTTAAGCACTGTAATTGCTTGCCTAGATTTGCGGTCAGCTGCATGAGTTACTGTGCAAGTATTCACAATTATTACATCAGCATTTCGCATGTCGTGAATTTGTGCATCAGCAAAAATCGCCATATCCTCAAATTTGTCCTGAATGCGATCTGATTCATACCTGTTGGCCTTGCAGCCCATCGATTTAATAACAACTTTTAGCACACTTCAAATAAGTTAAATTGCCACAGCAGTGTACTATAATTTAAGTTTTTTTGAAAATCAGACTTTTGGCTACAGGTTTATCAATTAGAAGAGAAGCATGTCGTATATACGTACAACATGTCACCATCTGTGCCTCCAAGATTTTTTGCTTGTGCAGTACAAAAATTTGACCCTGCAATTTCTCCAATATTTCTATCTAAATAATGATCTGAAATAAATGAACTTGCACATCCACTAGCGTAATCTCCATCGTCGCATGTCGCAGTAACGATTTCATTTCCAAGTCCACCAGTAGGGATATTGATTGAATTAGATCTAACATAGAATCTTCCAATACTGCCTTCTGTACTTCTTATATTCCCAGATGCACTTAAAGCTCCTGTTAAGGCGACATTCCCGCCTATCATAGCGCCATCAGTTACCGATAGAAGGTCGTTTATTTTTACTGGTGCTTGGATGGTTCCAAAACCCGGAATATAAGTACTTCCATTGTTTCGCAAAGTACCTCTAAAATCAAAATCACCAGAAACATTAAGTCCAGAAAAAGTTGGAGTTACAGCTCCAATTGGAGGATTTGTTGATGGGCTTGAAAAAGCAGTTGAAGCAATTGCGATAAAGATAGCTCCCATTGTCATTGCAGACAACAAATAAAGTTTAATGTGATCGTTGCTCATATTTTTGGTTTTTAATGATTTTTGTTTTTATTTCCTAATATTTTAGCACAAAAAAGCGATTTTTTCAAATCACACTCTTATTCAGTTACTAAATTTATATGGATTTTGCCAAAAGTTGTTGTAATGGCGTTGTCTTGATCTTTTGTAAGCAATTTGACGAGATATTCTCCTGATTTGTAGAAATGTGCATATGCTTGCGAAGAATTATACCAGCTTGTGCTGAATTGGATATCGTTTTTGCCAGTGTAGTTAAAGTCCCATCTGTATTTTAGGCGGCCTCCATCTGGATCGTATGAGTCACTTGCGTCCATTTTCATTATTGCTTTGGTTTCATCATTATCGCGCTGAGTTATGGTAAATGAGGCAATTGAAGGTGTATTTTCCTTGACCATTATCATCTGGTAATAATAAGCTGATAAACCTTCGGGGTCACGAACTTCCAAAATAACTTTTCTGAGGCCAGGAGTGTCAAATTGATGTTTCAAAAGTTCATTTGAACTGTATTTTGTGTCGAATTTACCATTCCCGTCAAAATCCCATCGATATTTTAATAAATTTTCATTGTATTGGCTGTCATTCGACAATTTTGCGTTGAATTGGAATTGCGTTCCAGGAGTTCCTATTTTTGGCTCAACTGTAAAATGTGCTTCTGGAGCTGTATTTTCTACAACATTGATGTATGTGAAAGCTTCAGAGACATTCCCTTCACGGTCCAAAACTTCCATTCTGACAGTTTTTAATCCTGGGGTGTCAAATGTGTGTTTCTCAAATTTTGTGATCGAAAAATATGTATCAACCTTTCCATCATTTTCAAAATCAAAACGAACTTCCAGAAGGCTTGACGGGGTTTCATAATCGCGTGAACTGCCTCCATCAAAAATAAAAACTGTTTTAGTTGTTCCTGAATATTGGTCTTTATTTCCACTGTCATTTCGAACTTTTATAACAGCGGTTGGTGGTAAATTTTCTTCATCATAGTCTTCTTCATACGTTGAAGTATTTGAAAAACTCGAAGAACTATATCCAGTCGCGAGCATCCCATAGGCTTGTACCTGCGTTGAAATAGCGATACTTAAAAGCATTCCAACAATTGATCTTATCGCAAATATTTTTTTAAGCTTCGTCATAATTTAACGCGCAAAATAAGGGATCTATTCTGCAAGAAAAAGCATAAAATGTCAAGCTTATTCTCTCTATTCTTGTACGATTTCAATCTTGATGTTGTCTGGAACGGAAGGCAAATTTGGTGACCAGGCTGGCCAACTATTTATATCTACCGTGTTAATCGCTGGTAATTGTTGAATATAAATTTTCGCTTCTTCGATACTTTTTCCAACAATATGATCTTGGATATTTTCAATTAAACGGCGTCCATTCTCACGATCTGGGCTAATTTCATATTGTTCGATACCTTTGATTGTTGCTGTGATAGTTTGTCTTGTAGTATCAGCTCCAGCTTCAATGGGGATGAGACGATAAGTTACACTTTCTGAATCGATTTTGATTAGTTTCTTCTCCGGACTCTTAGATAATTTCAGCTTATTTCTCAAAATATTTTCAAGTTCATTATGATTGTAGGCAATTCCAGAGACATAAACACGACCAGATACATCAAATTGTGTAAGCATTTGGTTTTCAAGTCCATCCGGAATAAATAATTCAGGCTCGCCAATTTCAATTGCGCCTCCTTCATCAACTAGAAGAGCAAGTTCGATATTTCGTTCTTGATTCATGCGAAGGACTTCTTTCTTTAGCTCTTCTTCTGCAGAATTTATTAATTCTGATCGAATTTTTCCTTTTGCCATTTCTACATCTTCTGCAGAAACCATCTTATGCGTAATTGTTTGTCCGTTAGTGAAATTCGCATTACTTTCGGCATAGATTTTTTGACGATTATCTTCTGAAAGTCCAGGTAAGAAAAATTTGCTTGGGCCTATATTCCCTCTGTCTCCAGCAATTTGTCCGTAAGCATCAGTTTCATCGGCTATTACAAATGCATCTAATTTTCCAGGCCCGCTCAAAGTTGCTGGTGGCACAATGAGATCCTGTTGAATTCTAAATATAAGGCCATCTTCGCTTTGGAATCTAGTTTGTTCGATAAGTGGCCAGTCTCTGTTACTTGTATTTGTGATTGTAATTGTTCCCTGTGCGTTGCGTCCTTCAAACTTATTTCCAGTTGTATAATAAGTAATAGTTTTTTCAATTGCCACTTTGGCAGGGAAGCTTGGAATTACGTTTGTTGGATGCGTATCTAAATACGAACTGTTTTTGACGGCATCTGCCAAGATTACATTTGCTGAAACTGAAATTGTATTTGATTTTGGAGACAAGTAAAGAGTTGCGCCAGGTAATGCGACGTATGTAATCGCTATCAAAACAAGCACAGTTATAGTGATTAAAATCGTTAAAGCTTGTCTGTTTGGCGATATAAGCACATATTTATTTTTCTCTTTTTTCTGGGGTTTATTGCTTGAGACCATCCGTCTTTTTGTCGTAGCTCCCATGAAGGTTTTCTTTGATCTGCGAATTAATTCAGCAATAGAAATTTTCTTAGTTTTTAATCTTGTTGGAGTTTCATCTTCGAAAGTATTAATGCTCGCTTCAAGTGGAGTAATTTGTAGTTTGTCATCAGATAGTTTTCCTGGAACAAGAGATGGATGTTCGTTGCCTTCAAGTTTATCAAAGACGGTAAATCCAGCACGTTGCGCAAGATGCATCCCGTTCAAATCATTCGTGATAATATAAACATTTTTGCTTAAATCCTCAGATTTTCTACGTAAAATTCTTAAATTTACAATACTTTGAAATAGAATTGCTCGTTTTGGAACAACAACATAAATATTTTTCATTTTATGTTTCTTGAGCTTGTCGTAAATACTTGTAATTTCATCATCAATTTCTGTAAAAAGT
>JAHJMX010000082.1 GCA_018821175.1 Patescibacteria group bacterium | reverse complement strand
CAACAGTCTCTTAAAATCTTTCTTAAATAATTCAGTTTCAAAATAATCAATTATCGTCTTCATTGGCATAAGTACGTACAGAAGTATCAGGAGTGCGATAGAATACCGCTTCATAATCTAATGGTTGGCCATTTTCAGCACTTAACCATGGAGTATCTTTGTGTGAAAGATCAGACAAGTCTGAAGCGGTAGAATCAGAATGTTTTTGGAGTTCCCAGTCGATATGCTCCATTTCAGTTCCGTTAAGGCCACTTAAGTCAGGTTCTATTGAAGGATTAAGTAAATATTTAGTTTGAGGGTATTGGTAAAACTTGCTTTTAATTACCTCGACTTGGCCGTTCTTAATCATCTCAGTCATCACATCTCCAAACAAATGGGGGGTTGGGCCATGATGATTTTTTACGTATACTAAGCCCATTAGCTGCTCTTCATATTTTTCGTAATAATCAAAATCAATGAAATAGAGTAACTTATAAATAACTGTCATTCCGACATTTGGCTTTCCACCAACTTTTTTTAGAATATAAACTAAAATCTGTTTAAATTTGTCTACTTTTTCTTGCGGAATACTAATACGAATTTCTTCTGAAGTTTGTTTAGGCTTACTGTTAACGGTAATATCAACTACAATATCTACTTCCTTTTCCTGCAAAAAATTTTCAAAAGAAAGTCCAAAAATTGAAGCCATTTTTTTTGCTTCAGGAATAGTTAAATCTCTCTCTCCTTGCTCAATCTGAAGATAAGTAGGACGAGAGATACTAAGTTCAGAAGCAAGGTATTCTTGTGAAAGATCGTGCTTTTTGCGTTGTTTTTGAATGAATTGTGCAAGCATATTCCTTTTTAAATTAATGAACTGTATCTTTTGGAGGATTTGGGTCGTTACCAGGCTTTACAGTGTCGCTATCTCTGATTTTCCCGTCCAACCCATGTATTCTTACTTCACCTCCACCAGAATGAGCTAAGATCTTTTTTGCTTCATGTTCAGATTCTTTCTGAGTTCTTGTTATACCAGCGGCTTTTCTAGCTCCTTCTTTTTTATATTGGAACCCACCGCTTGGGTGCTTTGAAATGTGATAATTTGGCATGCTTTAAGCATTAAGAATAGATTCATCACTATTGTATTCTATGTAAATAATATTGTCAATCTATACTGTAAAGAAATATTACAGCCTCCTGACCTAAATTACAACGATTGGGTATGTAAAAAAGTGTGTGAAAATGGGAATGGTTTATAGTACCTTAACCTGCCCATTCATCAACATCGGCAAAAGCCAATCACGAAGCTTGGCGAGTTTTTGATTTTGCTCGGCTATATTTATTATCTCCTTATAAATATTTTCAACACTTGTGTTATACGATTTCAAAATGCCTGAACTATCGTTTGGTAAAACCAGCAACGAATCATCTACAATTTCCTTATTAATATGTGGCTGTTGGGCACCTGTGCGTAACACCATCAAGCTTGGTATTATGCTTTTAATATATGGGTAAATATAGTAATACTTAATGTCACCCTTTTCCTTTATTCCAACAACAGATTGATTTGCACAAGCATTAATTGCCAGTACAGAAGGCCTTAGATGTCGTGTTATAGAAAGTAAAGTAGTTCCTTTGGATAATAATTCTGTAGATGAGTCATGGACAGCTGCATCAGTAATTTTCAACTCAGAATCTAAAATTGGGAAATTGGCAATTTCACCTGAATTTAACCAGCAAATAGTGCCGTTATTCCAAAAATTTTTAATTGCCGTAGAAGGGGTGCCACCCAATGAAGTATCTAGTATTTTCCCAATTTTATTTACCTCCCATCCCTCTGGAATCTCTCTATTCAACTTCTCATTCCAAACCATTTTTCCTCCACTAGCTTTATAGGGCTTGCCATTGTCGTCTGGAAAATCAAACTGCACAAACCAATAATCATACAAAGTTTTTGCCATAGCCTCCAACTCGGCATTGATACGGTTATTAAGTTCGATTTTTGAATCAAGAGCAGAAAGTGATGATGCTATAT
>JAHJMX010000081.1 GCA_018821175.1 Patescibacteria group bacterium | reverse complement strand
CTTTAAGTCTTTTAGTTTCATCTAACATATTACTCACCATTCGTGGTTCAATAAAGCTGATTTGTGGCATTCGTGGGAATGGAAGTTTGCGAAACCATTCGCGAGTTTCCAACACTTCTTTGATTTCTGGTAAATGCGATCCACCTCCACATAGCAGAATGTGGGTAGGCAATACGTCTATATTTTCAAATTCTGCAAGCGTTAATGCAATTCCAGAAAGCCAAACCTCACAGTCGCTTTTCATTGCTTCCCGAATAATTTTATGTGATTGTTTTTCCAATTTATCAGCGCTATACGCGAGTTTGATAGATTCTGCTTCTTCAAATGAAATATTTAAACTTTGAGCGAGTCTTTTTGTGAAAGTTCGACCACCTAGTGTAAACATTTTTGTTCCTTCAACTCCACCATTTCTAACTATGGCGATGTCGGTCGTTCCACCTCCAATATCAATAAAGATTCCAGCAAAATTACTTCCATCTTCATTCCCAAGACATCTTGCGACAGCGTATGGTTCTGCTGTAATTGCAAGTAATTCTTTGTTTAATTCTGCGGCAATTGTTTGCAATGCTCCAAAGTGAACAAGTGGAGCAAATGCATTGAAAATACTTATATCAACATCTTTTCCTTGGAATCCTATTGGATTTGAAACTCTGTAACCATCAATTTGAACGTCAACTATCGCTGCGTTTACAAGCTTAACATCGATTTCGTTATATCCAGTTTCAAACGCTAAATCACTTCTTACTTTATCAAAGGCTTTCCATTGAATTTTGTGGACTATATTTTTAAGTTCAGATAGGTCAATTTTTGTACTTGGCTCACGTCTTGCATAAGATAATGTTGTTGTTGCCCCTTTTACAAGTTCTCCTGCAATTCCCATGATCATTTGATCTGCTGAAACACCAGCCATTCTTTCCGCATCTTTTATCGCTTTTTGACAATTTTGAATAACTCCTCCGATATCAGTGACAGCTCCACTTTGCATATCACCAAGTCTTTGACGATGTTTCCCAACACCAATAATACGTCCTTTTGTCCCTTCAGAAAGGCAAATCAAAGCCTTGACGACTTCTGTACCGATATCTAACGCGAGGTAAATATTACCTCCTCCATTTGTTTTTCGTGTGAAAATGCCCATGTAAAAGGAAGATGAAAAGCCTGTCTATTTTATAGAAAGTGCGCGGTATGGTCAAGAAGTTACGTCATGCGTTGCTAGGTTGGTATCATTGTAGTAGAATTCACCCGCATTATTTGTAACATTAAAAATATAATATATGGAATATCCAAAAATGGGCATAAATGAAATGCATCGATCAGATACATATAGCACGACTTTTTTTGGTAAGGTAATGATGTTTTTTGGTCTTGCGATCATGGCATCACTTTTTGGGGTTTGGGTGAGTTTTAGTTATTTGATTGAATTTTTCGTCGCTACCCCTGGGTTGATGTGGCTTGTTTTTATTGGTGAAATTGCACTTATTCTGACATCGGGGCTTTGGAGCAAAAAAGAGCCTATGAATTTCTTCGTTTTTGCACTTTTTGCAGTTTTGACAGGGATTTCGATTACACCACTTTTACTTTACGTTGCCTTGACTGGTGGGATTGGAATTATTATCAAAGCGCTTCTTGCGACATTTCTTACATTTACTGCAGCTGGTTTGATCGGGTGGAAATCTGAAAAATCGCTAGCAAGTTGGGGAGGATTCCTTTTTGTATCTTTGCTTGGACTTGTTCTTGTTCAAATCGTTGGGATTTTTATCCCTTGGGGGAGCACATTTGAGATGGTTTATTCGAGTATTGGTGTGATTGTTTTTGGAGCTTATACAATTTATGATTTCAATAGATTAAAAACATTCCCGGAAGATCAATATGTTCAAGCTGCAATGCATATTTATTTGGATATCTTCAATTTATTCATTTTTATTTTGAGATTAATGTCGAACAATAAATAACGTTAAATTAAACTTATGAGACAAAAAGGATTTATATTTGAGGTTGGACAATTAATTCATGCTGGGCAGGGGACTAGCTATAAGTTTGAGCTTGATGATCCGGTTACATTCGAAATTGCAGAAGAATCTTGGGTTGAACCTGAAATTACATCAAATGTGAAAGGTTTTGCTTCATTCATGAAAGTTGATGGAGGGATTCTTGTGACGATTGATGATTTGCATCTTAAAATGAATTTAAAATGCACAAAGTGCACGAAACAGTTTTCTTATGAAATTACTTCAGAACCTGTTTCTCGCGTGTTTGTGTTCGAACGCACAAAGCAAGATTCTGATATTTTTGATGAGTATTACGTTGACATGAAATCATTTTCAATTGATATCACTGATTTTTTACGACAAGAAATAATCTTGCATTTTCCAATGATTCCAGTATGCTCTAGTAGCTGTGAGGGCCTTTGCCCTTTGTGTGGGAAAGATTTAAATGAGGGCAAATGCCTCTGTAAAGCCAATAGTCTGGCTGACAATAATACACAAACCCACAAGCCACTATCTATTTTAAAAGATTTATATAAAGAATAAAGTATGCCTAAGCATCCAGTACCCAAAAAGAAGACCTCGAAAGCTAGATCAAAACGTCGTTATTCCGCCTTCCAACAACGTGCGCAAAAACAACTTATTGATCTTGTGCACATAGTAAAATGTGATGATTGTGGTGCTGCGAAACTTGTTCACCATGTTTGTAAAGAATGTGGGAAACACAAGGGTCGCCAAGTGATCGATCTTCAAAAGAAAATTGACAAAATTACAACGGTAAAAGCGTAAAAGTAAATTATGGCAAGTTATCGTCATCTTTCTAGAATTGCAGTGATGCAAACAATCTTTGAGTATGAATTTCTCCAGAAAACCGACGTTAAGGAGATCGATATACTTAAATCCCTTGTTTATAATATGACTCAACTTGCAGATGGGAAGGTGCAAGATGATGTTTTTGCTAAGGAAACGATTCTTGGAGTACTTGCAAAACGTGAAGAAATATTTGGGATGATCGAAGAAAATGCGCCAGAATGGCCTGTTGATAAAATTGCTCCTGTTGATCGTGCTATTTTGGAAATTGGAGTTTATGAAATTGCTTTTGCAGAAGACATTCCTCCTGTGGTTGCGATAAATGAGGCGATCGAAGTTGCAAAAGTTTACGGAGATACAAATTCACCAAAATTTATTAATGGAGTGCTTAGCACTGTGATGACAAAATATTCAAATGCCAAATCGTTATGAGAAATTAGAGAAAAAACTGGGAATTACGTTTGAAAACCGTGATCTTTTGAATTGTGCCTTTGTTCACAAATCTTATGTAAATGAACATCGTGATTCCGAGCAAGAGCATAATGAAAGGCTTGAGTTTTTGGGAGATGCGGTTTTGGAACTTACTACAACTGAATTTTTGTATAAAACATATCCGAATAAAAGTGAAGGAGATTTGACGAATTTTCGCAGTGCACTTGTTAAGGGGAAAAATCTTGCAAAAGTTGCCGAGGAATTGGATTTGGGAGCCTATTTATATTTGAGTAAAGGGGAAGAAAAATCCGGTGGAAGGAAAAAGAAATATATTTTGGCAAATACGATCGAAGCTTTTATTGGAGCGTTATATCTTGATAAAGGATATCGAGTTACACATACTTTTATTGATGAATTCATATTACAAACGCTTGAGGAAATCCTTGAAGAAGGGCTTCACATTGATGCAAAATCACATTTTCAAGAACTTTCTCAGGAAAAAGTTGATATTACTCCGGAATATAGGTTGATAAGTGCATCAGGGCCTGATCATGCGAAAGCATTTGTAATGGCAGCATATTTGGGGGATACTTTAGTTGGCAAAGGAACAGAGAGTAGCAAACAAAAAGCCGAAGAGGCTGCTGCTCGTGAAGCCATTGTTAATGTGAAAAAGTGGGAAAATTTGAAAAAATAAATATGAATATTGAAAGAGAAATTCTTAACGAGAAATCTTGCGGGGTCGTTGTTTTTAGTGAATGCAAAGGAAAAAATATGAAGTTTTTGTTGTTACATTATCCTCAGGGACACTGGGAATTTCCAAAAGGTCATGTTGAAGATAATGAGAATGAAAAGGAAACTGCTCTTCGTGAACTTGAAGAGGAAACTGGGATTAAAGATGTAAATTTCATAGATGGTTTTCGTGAAGTCATGAATTATAAATTCATTTATGATGATAAAATGATTTCCAAAGATGTTGTTTTTTTTCTTGGTGTTGCGAATTGTAATAACGTTGATTTGTCGCATGAACATAAGGGTTATGATTGGCTTGAGTATGACGATGCAATGCAGAAAGTCACCTTCAAAAATGCACGGTTGATTTTGCATAAAGCTAAGGAATTCTTGGAATCAAAATGAAACGCTATTTAAGCTTGGGTTCTAGCCTCGACAATTAAAAGCCTTTTATATATATTGGAAAAGCAATTGATTTGTTTAACATATATTCAAAATGAAAATTTCTTATTCTGCTGATTTTGATGTGAAGGTGGACGCTTTAATTTGTTTGGTTTTTGAAGACGATAAAATCTTGAAAAACTATGACGTTAAGCTTAAAAATATTATTTCTGATTTAAAAAAAGACAAAATTTTTAGTGGGAAAAAAGATGAAGCGGAAATTTTTATGATGAATTCAAAAGATGGGAACAAGCAAATTTGTTTTGTTGGGATGGGGAAAATTAAAGATTTGAAAGAAAAAAATGTTCGTGATGCGATTGCACATTCTACGAAAAGCATGATGCAATCTAGAGTGCAGAAAATTGCATATTATTTTGTCGCAGAATTCGATGAATATGCTCAGGCGTTTGGAGAGGGAATTGCGCTTGTTAATTACACTCCTGCAATTTACAAGACTGGGAAAAATAAGAAAAAGGCAGATGAAAAACTGTTTGATGAAGCTGTTATTGTTCGAAAAAATTTGAACAAAAATTTGAAAGAGAAGTTTGAGAAAGCGGTGTTGATTGCAGATGCAGTCAATTTTACTAGAGACCTTGTAAATGCGCCTGCAAATATTGTAACTCCAGAATATTTTGCAAATGAAGCGAAAAAAATTGCTAAGGACAATAAATATAAAATTACAATTTTGGAGAAAGCAAAGCTGGAAAAGCTTGGTATGGGAGCTTTTTTAAGTGTAAATGCTGGATCTGGGAAAAATGGTGCAAAGTTGATTATCTTAGAGTACAAGCCAAAAGGGGTTGCTGCAAAACAGCCGCCAGTTATGCTTGTTGGGAAAGGATTGATTTTTGATACTGGAGGATACAATTTGAAACCGACGCAATACATTAGTGATATGCAGCAAGATAAGGCTGGGGGAGTCACTGTTCTTGGAGCTTTTAAATTGCTTCAAAAACTTGGTATTCAAAGAAGTGTGATTGGAATAATTCCAGTTACTGAAAATTTAATTGATGCAGATGCGCAAAGACCTGAAGATATTGTTACATCTTATTCCGGGCAAACTATTGAAATCAAAAATACTGATGCAGAAGGTCGATTGATTTTGGCAGATGCACTTTCTTATGGTATTGAAAAATATCAACCAGGTGAAGTTATAGATCTTGCAACTTTGACAGGAGCTTGCATTGTGGCGCTTGGAAGCCAATATGCTGGAGTCATGGGGAATAATCAGATTTTAGTTGATGAATTAAAACGTGCCGGGGATGAAGTTGACGAACTTATTTGGCAGCTTCCAATTCACGAAAAACATAGAGAAGATATGAAAGGGAAATTAGCGGATATTAGAAATATCGATGAAGGATACGGGGCTGGAGCTTCAAAAGCTGGAGCATTTTTGGAATTTTTTGTTGGAAAAACTCGTTGGGCACATTTAGATATTGCTGGAACAGCTTTTGCGAAAAAACCTAAAGCAATAGACTATTCATTTGCAACCGGATACGGGGTGAGAATGCTTACAAGATTTCTTGAAAAGAAATAACAGGATGTGATTGGAGCAATCCAGCCTGGGAATTAAAACACAGACTTTTTGTATTTGCTTAAATAGTTGGTTCTTTTAAAACTGGATCAGCGTTCTTTGCATAAATAATATTTGGGCCTTGTTCTACAATGATTCCGCGGTCTTCAAGTATATTGAATTTAGGGAGAACTTCTGGATAACCTTCTTGGTAAACTACGCGCACAATGCCGCTTTCAGCAATTAAGCTTGAGCAGACTCGGCATGGATGTTTTGTACAATAAAGGGTTGATCCTTCTACTGATAAGCCTTTTTTTGCTGCGATGGCAAGACACCATTGTTCGGCGCAAATCCCAAAACAAACTTCTCGGCGTTTCCCAGATTCGATTTTCATTTCATCCCTGATACAACCGATTTTGCTGCAATCGTACTCCGGATGCCAATCATTGCAATGTTTAACTACAATTTCATTATTCTTCACAATTGCTGCTGCAATTTTTGCGCGAAGGCAGTGTGCGGCTGGCTCCATTTCGTCTACAATCTTCAGGAATTTTAGATCTTCATCAGTAATCGCCATTTTAATATATTTGTTAGATTCTATTCGCCAGCCGCTTCATCTCGAAGCAGTAGTTCCCATCTGCGGTCAACTTCTTGTTGGAATACATCGATTAGATGCGCATTCTCAGGTTTTTCTAAATGCTTGAAGCGTTTTTGATTTTTGAGGAACTCAGTGATTGGCTTCTTTTCTTTTGGTTTATAATTAATTTTCAACTTATCATTTTCAATTTCATAAAGTGGCCAAAAACATGTATCAATAGCCGTTTGAGTGATGTCCATCCCAAGCTCTGTTGGGCTACCCCATTCAAGAGGGCAAACAGAAAGTACATCAATAAATGCTGGGCCAGGAGTATTTACAGCTTTGTTTACTTTTTTCATCAAATCTGCAAAATTTGACGGAGCTGCTTGTGCAACATATGGGATATGATGAGCTGCTGCGATTTTTGTTATATCTTTGCGGAATTGTTGCTTTCCTTGAACTACGCTTCCTGCAGGTGAAGTTGTTGTAACTCCGCAGAATGGAGTTGCAGAAGACCTTTGTCCTCCAGTATTCATATATCCTTCATTGTCGAAACAAATGTACGTAAAATTATGTCCACGTTCCAGTGCGCCAGAAAGAGCTTGAAGCCCAATGTCATAAGTCCCACCATCTCCACCAAACGCTAAAAATTTAATTTCCTTTTGTTTATCTGTGAGTTTCCCTTTTTTTGCCAGTGCTCGATGCATTGATTCAACTCCGCTTATGACTGCGCCGGTATTTTCGAATAAACTATGAATCCAAGGCACATTCCATGAACTATACGGGAATCCGCTTGTGCAGATTTCCAAACAGCCAGTCGCGTTGGCGATGACAACAGGGCTTTCAATAGCCGCAAAAATTTGTCTCAAAATAACTCCTTGTCCACAACCAGGGCAAAGTCTATGTCCGGTTGCAACGCCTGATTTATTTTTTGAAACTTCTTTTAGTGAAGGTATGAAATTCATATTTATAAAATTTATTTAAGTTTTATTGAGAATTTTATTGAGACCGCAAATTTAAGAATTGTACAGTGTCAACATGTTCTCCGTTAGCGAATTTTTCAATATCAGCAAAGGCTTTTTCAACATTTTTTGGATACATATCTCGTCCTCCAAGTCCGTAAATAAAATTTAGGATTTTCGGTTTTGTTTCCAAATCGTAAAGCGCACTTCTGATTTCGTTAAATAATGGAGCTCCTTGTTCAATTCCCATCGAAATTGTTCTGTCGAATACCGCAATGCCTTTTTTACCTTCAAGATGTTTGATTACGTCTTTGACTGGGAATGGCCTGAAAAGCCTTATTTTTAAAAGTCCGACTTTTATACCTTTTTCACGCAAGTCGTCTATAGTTTCTTTGATTGTCCCACATGAACTGCTCATCGCGATGGCTACGTAATCAGCATTATCCAGCTTGTAGGCTTCAACTGTGTCGTAAGAACGCCCAAACATTTCATTGAATTTTTTGCCAATATTTTTTACAACTTCCGGAGTATTAATTAAGCCTTCGATTTGTGATCTTTTATGTTCAAAAAGATAATCTGGCCGATCCCATCCACCTGAAGTAATTGGGTTTTCAATGTCCAAAAGAGGGTTTTTAGGAGTGTATCCCCCGATAAATTCTTTAACTTTTTCATCGTCTTCGATTTGAACGTTTGAAAGAGTGTGAGTGGTCTCAAATGCGTCAAAACACACCATTATTGGAGTCTGAACCTTTGGATTTTCTGCAATAACAAGCGCTTGGATCATGTTGTCATAAGATTCTTGTACAGTTTCACTATAAAGCTGAATCCATCCACTATCGCGCGCCCCCATACTATCACTGTGATCACAATGAATATTTAGTGGGGCACTCAAAGTTCTATTGCCACATACAAGGGCAATTGGCAGGCGCGCTCCAGCAACCGCATAAAGCACTTCGTGCATTAATGCGAGGCCTTGGCTTCCAGAAGCCGTCATCACGCGTCCCCCTGCAGCGGAAGCTCCCATGCAGGCACTCATTGCGCTATGTTCACTTTCAACTGGCACAAATTCAGTATCGACTTTCCCATTAGCCACAAAATCTGCAAATTTCTCCATTACATGACTCGATGGAGTTATAGGATAAGCCGCTACTACGTCGGGATTAATTTGGCGCATAGCCTCAGCCATTGCGTCATTTCCAACCATTGTAGTTCTATTTGGCATCGAAATTTGGTTATTTTTTAAATTTATCTTCAGTTTCTGGAATTTCTTCCATTTCTAAAGCACCGAATGGGCATGCCTTTACGCACATTCCGCAATTTTTACAGTGATCAACGTCGATTCCTTTCATCTCACCATCTTCTGCAATTACAGCGAGATCTGGGCAAACTGGCCAACATAGCAT
>JAHJMX010000080.1 GCA_018821175.1 Patescibacteria group bacterium | reverse complement strand
CAAAATTTCACTTTACTTGAGCATGATATCAATATCCCTCTTGATGCCAAAAATTTTGAAAAAATTGATCAAATTTATAATTTAGCTTGTCCTGCTTCGCCAAATATTTATCAACGTGATCCTGTCCAAACTACAATTACCAATGTTCTAGGGGTTATCAATATGCTTGAGTTCGCGAAAACTCTTGGAGCGCGAATTTTACAGGCTTCGACTTCTGAAGTTTATGGGAATCCAGAGGTTCATCCTCAGACTGAAAATTATTTTGGCAATGTGAATATTCTTGGTCCACGTGCTTGCTATGATGAAGGAAAAAGATGCGCGGAGACGCTTTTTATGGATTATTATCGCCAGCACAATTTAGATATTAAGATTGTTAGGATATTCAATACTTATGGCTCATACATGTACAAAAATGATGGACGCGTGGTTTCAAATTTTATCGTACAGGCTTTGCAAGGTGAAGAAATAACGATTTTTGGAGATGGAAGCCAAACTCGTAGTTTCCAATATATTGATGATTTAATTGATGGGCTTATAAAAATGATGGCGTGTGATGATTTTATTGGGCCTGTGAATTTGGGGAATCCAAATGAAATTACCGTTGAGGAATTAGCATACTCAGTCATACGTTTAACCGATTCAAGAAGCAAAATTGTCTACATGAATTTGCCAAAAGATGATCCAATTCGAAGAAATCCAGATATCGCACTTGCACGGGAAAAGCTTTACTGGTCGCCAAAAATTAATCTTGAAGAAGGATTAGCTCGGACTATTGAGTATTTTAAGCTGATTTTAAAATCTCATTAGTTAATTCCATCATGATTTGGAAGTCTTTTTCAGTTTGATGTTCATATCCAAGGATATGTAAAACTCCATGTACAAATAAAAATTTAATTTCAGTTAGCGTCTCATGGCCACGTTCTTTTGCTTGTTTCTTGGCAGTTGGTACAGAAATAAAAATTTCTCCAATAACATTTTGTCCAGGAAAAGAATCATTTAAATAGCTCAAAGAAACGACGTCTGTAGTTTTATTCACTCCGCGTTGTTCCTTATTGATTTTTTGCATCAAGGCGTCGTTTATCAGAGTACAGGTAATCAAATAATCCTGTTTTTTATTAACTTGATTTGGGAAAATATAATCGAAATTTTCATTTATAATTCCAAGCAGTTCATCAAAAAAAATATCAGAAATATCCTCATTGGTTTCATTGTAATATTCAAGTTCAAGCATTTTGTTGGTATTTATATAACATTTGATAACTTGCGATTCCAAATGCAGTAGCGACATTCAGAGAATTTGCGCGTCCAAGCATTGGGATTGAAATAGATTTGTCTACAAGCTCCATCACTTCATCAGAAACCCCATTGATTTCATGTCCGATTACGATTGCGGTTGGGAATTTGAACTCAGTTTCAGCATAATTTTGGAATGGATCAGTTAGTTCTAATGCAACAATTTCTACTCCTTTTTCTTTTAATTCACGGATAGCATCAATAGCCTTTTCTTTGTATGTCCAAGGAACAACGTCACATGCGCCAAGTGATGTTTTGTCTATTTCTTTTCTTGGCGGGATCCCGGTCATTCCACATAAATAAATTTTTTGCACCATTAGCCCATCAGATGTTCGAAAAATTGCCCCAACATTATAAAGGCTGCGGATATTATCGAGAACAACATATATCGGAGTACGTGGGAGTTCACGGATTTCTTCCGGTGTTTTTTTGTTGAGTAAAATTTCTTCCGGCGTTAATTTTCTGTAATTTTTAATATTCATTTTTTTTGCGTAAATCGTATGCCAAATCTACACGACAGATATTGTTTTGACAACAGTAGACAAGCCAGTTATGATCTAGGTGACAAATTATTAAAATGGTGTATAGATATATGTCAACTGATGTTCAAAAAACGTTTGGATTAAGCCGCAAAGATGCTGCACAGATACTAAAAGTGTCTACTCGCACTTTGGATCGATATATTATAAAAAACATTCTTTCTACAAGAAATATTGCTGGACGGATTTTTTTGAGTGCAGAAGAAGTAGCAGATTTTATTAAGGAAACTAAAAGGAAAAAACGTAGGAAATCTGGGGTTCGAAAAGAAAAAAAATCTCAATTTAAAGATATTTCTAGAATTGTTGCGCACGAAAGAAATGATGAAAGTTATGCAATTAATCTTGATGTAAAAGAAGAAAATCAAAACGATTTAGTTGAAGTTTATGATCTTCCCGTTGAAAAGCCAGAACCGCAAGATTTTTCAGATAAAAAATTTTTTGATATTGAAATTGGCTCAATGCCAAGTATTTCTGATATTGAAGCAGAAAAATCAACAGAACCAGAAGATTTTGAATCTGAATATGGGGACGTTGTCCAGAAGGATGACGACTTTGTATATAAAAAACTGTATGAAGAGCAAAAAGAAGAAGTTCGTTCTTTCCAAAGGCGGCTTGAAGGCGCTAACTATAGAGTTGGACAACTTGAATCACAAATCAAAGAATCTGTTCCATTACTTGATCACCAAAAACTTTTGACTGGTCATAAAAAAGAAGTTTTCAACAAAAAGATTCTCTACATTTTATTGATTGTATTACTTCTTATACAGCCGATTTGGTTGATTTTGGCTTTTCTGTAAACGTTACTTGATCACCATGTCGATTCGGTCTTTTTCTGTAAGCGTATAAGAAAAATTTTCGAAAGTTGTTTTCATTTTATCTATAATTCCATATGGATTTTCAATTCCTCCTTGGAGAGCCTTTTTATCACCTATTACTTCAAATTTATATGGTGGTTTTAGAATTATACTGT
>JAHJMX010000079.1 GCA_018821175.1 Patescibacteria group bacterium | reverse complement strand
TGAAGCATGATAAAGCTTCTCCTTTTCTGTACGTCATTACGTACATTGTATTGGTTTGAAAACCGAGTTGTCAAAGAACATGCCTGCCTCTCATCTTTCAAAATGCAATTTTCTTGAGGGCAAACACGATAATCGTGCCTTCAGCGTAGAGCGTTCCAATTGACGTGGCAAGCATTTGCTGTTGTATGTTTTTTGGCAACAGCTAGAAGACGCGTTCGACAAATGGCTTCCATCAGGCTACAAACTGCTTTGATGCTGGCGATTTTGGTATAAAAATTGTCATCAGAATGTCATGGCCCATCCCGGAGCGGGCCGCTTTCTTATGCGAAAAACTCGAGGATTATAGTTCCCGCCTCGGGGCGGAGGGGCAATCCCGGGATTGCGATACATTACTATTCAGCTCCTT
Organism: Patescibacteria group bacterium; assembly: GCA_018821175.1. Lineage (GTDB taxonomy): Bacteria > Patescibacteriota > Gracilibacteria > UBA1369 > PNNO01 > JAHJMX01. Next base: position 4,477 of record JAHJMX010000079.1, on the reverse strand, counting down.
CTTCTTTTCTTTTTCGCATTCTCATAAGTCCAAGCAAAGTTAACATTGCAAGGACAGGGATTGCTGTTCCGGCAGGAGCTTCTTTTGACCCAACTACTGAACATCCACATCCAGTTGGATCTTTTTTCTCGAATTCCTGTTTTTCGATATCTGCCAAATTTCCAGGATTGTCTAGGTTTATTAATGCAGTTGCAACTCCAACTTCCGGATCATACAAAAGTTCACCGTAATTGTCTGGGTTGTTTGTGTCGAAATATCTCATCCCCCCTTCAGCAACCATAACACGTAGCCAATTTCCCGGTACTAATGTGTCAGGATGAGCTTTTAATATTTCATGACCTACAACTGTTCCCAAAGTTCCTGCTCCTACAGCTGATCCTTGGATTTTATAATTAACATCATTCCCGTCGTGCAATAGCATAGACCCTCCAAAGTAAAGCATTGCTCCACTTGAATTTTCTAATGCAAAACTCAATACGGCACCTTCTCCGTCACCAGCATCGAGGTCATAGATTTGGTATACTTGATCATTGTTTGATACTTTGATACTAAAATTACAATAACTTCCATCTGGAGTCTTGATTTTCATGATAGGGAGATCAGTGATCTCGCTAGTTGTACATTCAACTTCGCATTGGTGAACCAAATTAGCGATATTAGTTTCATATCTGTCTAAAAGAATTCCAACAAGTCTTGATGGGGTGATTTGTATATTAGTTTCAAGTTTTGTTCCATCTGCAAATCTAGTATCATCACAAATCTCATCAGTAGTACATCCGGCAACGTCTAGTTCGCAGTTTGAATCGCAAGCAAGTGTTCCACCTGTGAATCCTTGTCCAAGGTCTTCACAAGCTTGTCCGTTCAAATCAGTGCCATCGCATATTTCCCCAGCTTCTTTGGTATTATTTCCGCATTCTGGTTGAACTTCGCAGCTTGAAGTATCGAAAGCACATGCATTGCAAGATAGATCTCCTGATCCAAGTCCTTCGCTTTCACAAGTCGCTCCGTTTAAATTAAGTCCATCGCATTCTTCAGTTCCGTCAATTTCGCCATCTCCACATACTTGATCAACGCATGAAGAAGTGTCGAATCCCATACAATTTGAATCGCAGGCGAGCGTTCCACCTACAAATCCTTGAGTTACACAAGTTTTTCCGTTTAAGTCAGTTGCTTCACAAGTTTCAGTTCCGTTAATAGTTCCATCTCCGCAGAAAGGCTCTGGGATAGTCGTACATGCAGAAGTATCGAAAGTTGCGCAGTCAGTCGCACATGCGAGTGTTCCACCGTCGAATCCCTGCGATATACAAGTTGCTCCGTTTAAATTTGCTCCATCGCAAACCTCCGATCCAGTGATCGATCCGTCGTTGCAGACGTCTGGGGTTGAGGTTGCGGGGATGTGTGCAAGACCTTCACTAGCATTTGCACTTACTTGTTTAATAAAAGTTCCATCTAAATCATACTCAGCAATTCCAGTATTACCACCTAGATAAATTGTGTTGTTATTGCTGAAAGCAATATCTTTAGTGTTGTAAGTAATTGTTGTAATATTGTTGTCTGAGAGCCTGATAATGTAGGCTGCATTTCCAGAAGCTGCTTTGGCAAGCAGATGAGTTCCGTTGTTTAGCACTCTATTTGTTCTTTCTGGTAAAGCAACTAAAGGCGAAGTTGTGTAACTAGGCAAAGTTGTACTTTCGATACCAGCAGCACTAGTTAAATGCAGACCTCCATTTGCATAAGTTATTCCAACTGACTGGTCAGCAAATCCAAGACCACTCGCATTTGTGTTTGTCTGTAACGTGCTAGCATCGTGAGTAATGATATCTCCTGTAAAACCATCGATACCGTATACTTTTGAAACTCCATCATTTGTTAATTGAGCTGTAGCTTGTCCTGATAAAAATGTTCCTTGGCTTGTACAATTTAGATCAAACTTTTCTACATTACCTCCGTATGCTACATATGCAACGTTATTTAACATTGTCGATCTAGCAACAGTACCTGTTGCCGCAGTACATTGTGTTTCTGCTGCAACATCAATAATTTTTGCACCACCACTTCCAGACACAGTGAGATGTCTATTTTTACTTGAAATAGAACTTCCTACATTCGTATTAATACTTCCTTCAACATTTCCGTTTGCAATATTAATAAATTCTGTTTGCCCACTTGCATTAACAGAGGCTACACAACTCATGGTATCCCCACAATCACTGATTGCAGCATTTGCTTTGTCAGGAGCTCCAGTCATTGCAGCAATAAAGGCCACAGGGCCAAGGACTCTGTATAAATTCCTTTTAACTGAATCTGAAATATTAGATATTAATCCGTTTTTCTTCTCAATTGATCCAATAACATTCTGATATTCGAGCGCTTTATCGAATTTTTCATTCATATGTTTACGATTATTTATGTGAGAGAAATATATATTGTAAAACTATTTATAATTAAACATGTTTTTGGCGTATTTGTCAATATCTTTATTGTTGTATTACAAATCCTGTAACTGGCTTGGTTAAGTCAATACTCTTTTCTATTGTTTCAGAATATCCACCATCTAACATTACTTCTGTTCTGACTAGTTTTTCATTGCTGGCTATCGAGGGATTTGGCTCTACTACTGGTGTACGGAATTGATATTCTAGGTATGGCACACTATTTCCATTTACATCCTGCAATGAGTGTATTAGCGTGAAATTCAAGATAGGTTTATTAATTTCCAAATGATCACAATTTGGATTACTTGAACATCCTTCTATTAAATGATTAATAAGAGAAACGTTGTCATTTCCATCGTTGTCTATTGGGTTCCAGGTTTCTATTAAACTTGCAAATTGATAATTAGTAATGTTTAAGATTTTGATTGTAGTATCTCTAAATGGATCAAATTCATCAAATATTGAAGCCAAAACAATGTTGCTTTCCGTAGTTACTTCTGTGCCTACAATTTCCCATACTACAATGACTGTAAAAGGCTTATTTGTAGCTACATCTCCATCATCATCCAACACATACCTCTCATTACTATTACAAATCTCCCCTTTATAAATCTCATTTTCTCCGCTGGCAATGTCAGGATCGCAGGCAGCTCTCACTCTCAACTCAAAATCCACCAATCCAAGATCGACTGGATTTTTCACGCCATCGATTCCGTCTACATAAAGCGGAATGCTTACAGTCTGTCCTTCATATAATTTATTCCAATGACATGGCCATTCGAATGGGTCATCTCCGAAAGTTACTTCTGTTGGGTTGTTTGATGTATTTACGCCAAGCTCCAACAATTTATTTTTTACTTCTGGAATTGTTACTGCCGGATCTTTTGTTGAGCAATAATCTCCTCCTGCATTTCCGCTTCCTGCTGCGGGGATTGTGTACCAATTTCTGCTGGCTTCTTCAAAAGTGTGATCGTCATCCAATTCTGGTGAGCCAAAAACCCACCATTCCCCTGTCCCACTTCCGTAATCTTCTTCGATGGCAATAGCTCCACTACTTCCGTCATCTCCAACTCCCAAATCTCGCGTTTCTTCGAGGGCTGTTTCGTACAAGTTTTCTGCAACGTTTTTGGCAAGGACTGTTTTTTGATCGCTGGCTGCGGCGCGGTATGATCTTGTTATTGGATCAACGAAAGACGCTCCCAGAGTTAGCAAAATTGGCACGAGAATCATTGTCATGACTAACGCCATTCCTTTTTTTTTGCTTAAAAAAATAGATTTTTGCGGCGATTTTTTTGAAACATTTTGCGCCATAAATTGATAGTGAAAATCAAGTGTACTCTTTTTGTATTATCTTTACGCAGAATTCTACCATTATTTTCGCGTATTTTGCCAGTTTTTTCACTGATAAAATGGTGAAAGATACCTAGAGTTAATTTGGGATATAAAAAAAGAGCAACGAAGTCACTCTTGGGGCTTTGAATATGTAGTATACAAAACATGTATCCGCATAAACACCAATTCTCTTGTAGCACACATCAAGCAAAGTTTGCACTTGCTAAATATGAATACTTAGAGACTTTTTTTATCAACCAATAGGCAGGTTGTTACGACATATTCATGATTTGCAAAGTTTTGGAGTTTGCGCGCCCATTGATTAATCATGAAAGTTTCTTTGCTTCAAGAGTTGTGTCTCTTGGGGACTACTTAAGATCGTAGTACCCATAAATCCGAGGTGTTTGACCCGTAGTATGGTAAACACGCACAGCCTGATGGTCAGACCAGCTGGTAAAACATTTTACCGAGAAGCTGGACGATTTTTCAGGATTGACTTTTTCACAGCCGAATTCGTATCCGACATTATCAACACCGTATATGTCGATGCCAATAATATTGCCGATTGATGATTCTGCTGTGAGATTAATTCCATAGAGATTTTCTATGCCACAGCTGGCATATACATAGCCAATCTGGGTTATCCAAGTTTCTTCTTGGCTATCATCAGAGCCACCAACTTTCCAAGTAACAGTCTCATCCGGATCGTA
>JAHJMX010000078.1 GCA_018821175.1 Patescibacteria group bacterium | reverse complement strand
GGAACAATCTGCAAGTTTACCAGGCAAAGTCATTCCTTCAAGCACTCCCTTTCTAATAACGGTTTCTCTAGCAGCTTTAGCAGCAATACGGGCTCGAGCAGCTAAACTACATTTCGCTATTACAAGCTTAGCCTCATTTGGGTTTTCTTCCAAAAACTCATTAAATTTCGCAGCAAATACGTTTTCAACAGCTGTACGCATTTCCGCATTCCCAAGTTTACTTTTTGTCTGACCTTCAAATTGCGGATCTCCCAATTTAACAGAAATCACAGCAGTCAATCCTTCTCGCACATCTTCAGCAGTTAAATTAGTCTCTTTTTCCTTCAAAACCCCATTTTTCCTCGCATAACTATTAATAGTTCTAGTTAAAGCAGTTTTAAATCCTGTTAAATGCATTCCACCTTCAATTGTGTGGATATTATTTGCGAAAGTAAAAATATGCTCTTGATAAGCATTAGTATATTGTAAAGCTATTTCAACATTTCCCTCCTCAACTTCTTTATCAATATAAACAATATTCCCAATCCCCTCTTTATTCTTATTCAAATGCTGTACATATGATTTAATTCCACCCTCAAAGTAGAATTTGTATTTTTTATCAGATCTCTCATCGATAATATCAATATTTACACCTTTTGTGAGATATGCTTGCTGCCTCATCCTATTCACAATAGTTTCAAAATCAAGATCCCTAATCTGGAAAATCTCTGAATCAGGCAAAAATGTAATAATTGTAGCAGTTTTCTCAGTAGTACCAATTACCTCCAATTCTCCTTGACTATCTCCTCTTGAATAAACTTGTTTCCAAATTTTCCCATCCCTGTGGATTACTGCAGTAGTTAACTCAGAAAGTGCATTTACCACAGATACACCCACACCATGTAATCCTCCAGAAACTTTATATCCCCCATCCCCGAATTTACCCCCGGCATGAAGCACAGTAAGCACAGTTTCAAGTGCAGATTTACCAGTTTTCTTATGTGTATCCACTGGAATTCCACGTCCATCATCATAGACACTACAGCTTTGATCTTTATGCAAAGTAACAACAATGTTTTTACAATATCCAGCCATCGCTTCATCAATTGCATTATCAACAATTTCCCAAACTAAATGGTGCAAACCAGCTATGTCAGTTGTTCCAATATACATCCCTGGTCTTTTGCGTACAGCTTGCAGCCCTTCAAGAACTTGGATTTGATCTGCTCCGTAATTATTTTGATCTGCCATAACTAAAAATATATGTTAATTCAAAGTGGCAACTCAATAAGTGCCCAGAAGAATCTAGCATATAATTTTACATTTGTCAGGGAAATTTCGCTTGAATTTTTTACAGCTTTGCCTCCTCGTAAATCTTTAGTACAAAAGGCTTAAGGAAAAAACTCGAGAAAGTATCATCTGCACTTTTGGCTCCTTGCTCAGTTTCAACAACTAAATTATAGACTTTATCATCGCTACTATTGTAGCTAAATGAGAACTTAGCATTACGATTTTCTTCGTAATAAACATTGTTAATTTGATATTCACCTGCTTTCAAATCACTCACTTCAATTGATTCTCGTGAAACAACCATGCCAAGCTTTCCAAATTTTTCCATCAAGAAAACTTTCGCCGCTAGATCTACACTAATAGTTGAACTTGAAACAGGTTCATTGATATCCGAAATGTCCGAAGCAGGCTCGGCATCAATTCCGTCTGTCACTTCAGGATACTCAGGTTCAGGCACGACTTCTTCAACAACTACCTCTACTTTTTGCATTTCTTGAACAGCGTTAGTTATGAATTTATTTAAATTACTCAATTTAACTCCCTCTTGAGTCAAAACTTTATCGTCCACGATAATATTTGCTATCATTTTTCTATCAAAATCATAAGTTCCACGCCAAGTTATTCCAGCAATAGTTGCCTTTAAAATAGGTACTTTGGTTTGAGATGGATCATTGTAAAATCCAAATTCGATATTGCTTACTTGGGCCTCTTTTAAATCTGCTTCTACTTGAGACAAAATGTCGGCAGTAGTTAGTTCGGGCACATCTTCTTCTCCCAAAATTTCTTCTCTAATATCATCAAATGTAACAAGATCTTCCTGAATCTTTTTGAATTCTTCATAACGATCTTTATGAAATGCCCCATGCAATGGAGTTTGTGAATATTCCGGCGAATTCAAGTACTGCCAAAAAACACCAAAATCAGCTAGACGTTTATCAAACAATTGATTAATAGCAGCGACTTCAGAAGTATTCTCTTTCAAATCTTCAATATTACGAATCAAAGTAAATACAATTTTCCTTGCCTCTCCAGCATCCAATTCCTCGTTAAACAAGAAATACTTAATTCTACTCAAAAGATCAATTTTTTCAGTAATAAATGTCTGGCGTTGCTCTTGTTTATCTTTCCCCCCAGAAATTGCTGCAATATAGTCGTTCTCCATTTGAATCTTTGATTCAAATAAATCAACATTATATAAATCAGGTGATTTGAACAAAAGATTCGAAACCAATATATTTTGATGTATCAATTCATCTTCTACAAATGAAAGATCTTTTTGATATTCCAATCTAATATTTTTGTAAGCATCAAAATATTCTCCGAATGCAATAAATGCATCTTTTGGATTCGCAATAGCCGAATCATAAACATCGTTAATTTTGGCTGTAAGAAGATCAAATTCATATTTACTAGTCAAGAATTCGCGCGATTGGGTTGAAAGTAATTGAGTCCAAACAACATTT
>JAHJMX010000077.1 GCA_018821175.1 Patescibacteria group bacterium | reverse complement strand
TGGCGGGTACAGAAAATTTTGAAGCGTGGAACCAATAAAAAAGTCGGAATGTTTGATATCCGGCTTTTGCCGAATAAAAAGGCTTACAACAGATTTGCAATTGTCATTAGTAGGAAGTTTTCCAAGCTTGCAGTAACGCGCAACTTAAAACGAAGACAGATATATGAATCCATAAGACATGCAAGCGTTGATACAACAATGCAATGTTTTGATATAGTTCTCATTCCAAAAAAACAGATCTTGACTTGCAATTATGAGGAAATTTATCACAATGTTAAAGATGCCCTTACTACTATTAAAAATTAATTAAAAAACCATGAAACGACAATTTATACTTTTTGCAGGATTTTTCTTGGTATTAATGTTAATAATGCGAGGATGTACAGGAACTTCAGATTTGGATTTAATACTTGCTGAAAATGATCTTGGAATTGCAACTATGAATACAGAGTTTGGGCAAGATTCTCTTGTTAGCGTCAAATTGCGTAACAATACAGATTCAGAGCTCTTGATTCCAAATGATTGTCCATCAGAACCATTGAATGTTTTTAAATATACAAATGGAGAATGGTCAGCGATTACTGCAACTCCAAAAATTACATGTACAAATACTAATCCGGTTACAATCCAGCCGAAAGAAGATTTACTTGTTGAGTATCAATCTTGGAATCACGTATTATTTGGTGAAATGGGAAGATATAAAATTTCAGTGATAACGCAAATCAATGGAGAAGATAAAGAATTCACATCAAACGAATTTACAATCACATCAAAATCATGGATTGGATATTTATGGGGAACCTTCCTATATCAGCCAATTTTCAATGCATTGATTTATTTAATTAGCATAATCCCAGCATACAATTTGGGACTTGCAATTATTTTACTGACAATTATTTTACGTCTAATCCTATTTATTCCTGCACAACATGGACTTGAATCACAAAGAAAAATGCAGGAAATTCAACCTCGTATTAAAAAATTACAAGAAAAATATAAAAATAATCAGGAGAAATTAGCGCAAGAAACATTCGCGCTATATAAAGAATATAAAGTAAATCCATTCGGAAGTTGCTTACCAATGCTATTCCAGCTCCCAGTATTAATCGCATTATTTTATGTAATTAAAACTGGATTAAATCCTGACAACATTCACTTGCTGTATCAACCACTACAAGGATTTGATTTAACGCTTGTTAATGCGAATTTCTTTGGATTGTTGAACCTTTTGGAAAGAGATGTTTTTGTTCTTCCAATAATTGTTGCCGGTTTGCAATTCATTCAAATGAAACTTGCAATGACAAAGAAACAAGCTAAACAAGAACCTAAGAAAAAGAAAATGGTGGAAGCTGGCAAAGGACAAGAAATGGAAACCGCAACACAAATGATGGTTTATGTTATGCCGGTAATGCTAGCATTATTTACAGCATCAGTCCCATCAGGAGTTGGTCTTTACTGGGGCGCATCTACACTGTTTGGAATTGGACAACAACTTTATGTAAATAAAAAGATAACGAAACCAAAGAAAAATAATTCAGAAGCGACAGTAAAAGTTATTTAGAAAAAAATAAGGATCTGATATAATCGTGACAGAATAAAAAGCATTATAATTTTAAATATATAAGAAATGGAGATAGAAAAAGCCCTTAAGGAAATCTTAGAAGGACTCTTGATTAAAATCGAAGCACCCTTCGATAATGTCAAAATCGAAAAAGATTCAAAATCAGATATGGACATGTACCATATCAATATTGACACAGAAGATCCAAGCATGCTGATAGGATTTCATGGTGAAAACATCCACGCATTGCAACATCTTTTGAAAGTTTTAGCTTGGAGAATTATCCAAGAAGATTTCAATATACTACTTGACGTTGATAATTACAGAAAGAGACAAGAAGACAATGTGATTGGTCTTGCACAAAAAAAGGTAGATATGGTTAGACAAACTAAAAAAACACAAGTTCTACCACCGATGTCGGCATATTTTAGACGTGTGATTCATTTGTATCTAACCAAACCTGAATTCGGAGACGTAAAGACAGAAAGTATAGGAGATGGAGACCATAGACAAATTACAATCGTCTATAACTCTAATTCTTAAGATGAGTTTATGAAAAAAGACTATAAAATATTGACGGTCATAATTGGCTCTGTTTTGTTGTTCGCGTTCCCACTCTTTTGCAACGCACAAGAAGAAAATGCTCGTGAAGTTGAATCCACGGCAATTTTTAGTGATGTTGATTTGGGAAATACAAATTATGTTGGCATCAAACATTTAAGTGAAAAAGGAATTATCGATGGATATAGCGATGGAACATTTAAACCATGGCAAGAAATAAACCGCATAGAAGCTTTAAAAATAATTTTGAATGCAAACAATTTAATTGACGATCAATATATACAAGAAAATTCGCTTGGAGGAATGGATTTTGCTAGTACGGATATCGAAATTGATTTTAACGATATATACAAAAGCCAATGGTATTTCCCATATTTAAAGAAAGGTGTTACAGAAGGCATTGTCACAGGCTATCCGGACAAAACTTTCCGCCCAACAAATACTGTGAACCGCGTTGAAAGTTATAAAATCGCTATGGAAAGTGACAAAATAGTTTTACCAGAGGTTCTGGAAGCCCCATTCGCTGATGTCCCAATTTATGAATGGTTCTCCCCTTACATACAAGAAGGAAAAAATCGAGAAATCGTTTATTTCACAATGGAAAATCAAATTTATCCAGGGATGAACATGACGCGCGGGAAATTCGCCGAACTTGTTTATCGTTATATGATGAGTAAGTCTGGATCAAAGTTCGGAAAAGCATCATATTACAGTGATTATTTAGAAGGACATTCCACATCAAGTGGCGAACCATATCTTGCAGCAGAGTTAACTGCAGCAAACCGAACATTGCCATTCAACACAATAGTTCGAGTTACAAACATGGCAAACAACAAATCTGTTATAGTCAGAATCAATGACCGTGGCCCATATATAACAGGTCGCTCTCTAGACTTATCAAAAGCAGCATTTGAATCAATTGCCTCTGTTGGAAGTGGTGTGATTTGTGTACAATACGAAATTGTAGAATAATTATTATGATGGAAGATACAATAAGAAAGAAATACGGAAGTAAAGTTTTTAAAAAACGCATTCCCCTGTCGCAAGAAATCCGTAAGACTATTATGTCTCTTCTTTTTGGCCTTGTTTTAATTACAATAGCCCTCAGTATCGTTTTTCTTCTGAATACGAGCAATTCGGCACAAAAAGGATATGTGCACTCACAATTGCAATTACAGAACGAGGAGCTCGAAAATATCAACAAAGAACTTCAATTGAAAGTAATGCAAGCTAAGTCAATGTTCGAACTAGAAAAAACCGACAAAATATACGAAATGGGAACACCTGAATCTACCCTATTTGCAGATCAATAAATCAATTGACTTTCGAAAGTCTTTATATATACTTTTCTTGCGCCTTTAGTCAAACAAGGTCCCATCGTCTAGTGGTTAGGACATCAGGTTTTCATCCTGGAAACAGGGGTTCAATTCCCCTTGGGACTACCATTCAAATAGAAATATCGCCAATAAATTTGTGCGATATTTTTTTATGTAAAAAACAATTCTATGTCGATATAGAATTTATCCGGTGCCAAACATTATTTTTTCTCAGCAATTGTCCAAGATTTCCCAGCAACTGAACGAGCTGCCCCTGTACTTCCCTCTAAATTACAAAAAATCTCGTAATATTGATTGGAAGCGGTTGTTTGAATCAAAGCAGATCCAGTATTAGTTGCCCATTCATCAGTTGTATTTCTCGCATAAGAAAAAGATGCAGAAGGAGTCACGTAGGTTGTCCCATTCATTCGAATACGACACTGTACGTTTTTGCTACCATTAGTCTGACTTTCATGAGAAACATTATAACTAACCTCATACCACCCAGCATCATTTAAATAAATTCGTGAATTATTCACTGTATTACTATGTGTAAAGCCACTATCCTTTCGAGTTTCCTGATTAAAAGTAACAACATTCCCTGCTGCCGTATTCATATCAACTCCTCCGACGCTATCATAAACCTGAGCAAGCATCGGACTATAAGTTGTCCCACTTCCACTTCCATCAATTTGATTCCAAATAGCAGCGCTTGCAGTGCTATCCACAGAAATAAAAGTAGTATTTGCAGTTGTATTAACCCAAATCGTTCCAATATCAAAACCATCATTAATATCATCATTAACAGTTGGATTGGTTGTCGCCCTATGATTACTAACATCAACTCTGCTATTTGAACTATTATCAATAAAATTATTCGTAACATTGATAAATCTATTTTCTTGAACCAAATTGCGATCTTGCGTAATAGAACTCAAATTAATCCCTGTATCCCAAGAGTATGTCCCCCCGGAAATATCATTTTCAGAAAAAGAATTATCATCAGCCCCTCCACGAACCACAATAGCAGTACTGATAGTATTAGAAGCTCCCAAGATTGAATTATTTGTGAATGAATTACGATTAACCTCAGTATTCAATGTAGATCCAATTTGGAAACCAGTTGTAAATCCAATTCCACCAGCACCCATTCCATCAATAATATTATTAGTGAACAAATTATCTTGAGTATATTTAGTACTTCCAGTATTAAAAGATTCAATCCCAATTGCAATTGCACCAGTAGTCAAAGACCCATTAAATACATTTGCATTCATATTCACATTTGTAACATTTCCCATATAAATTCCATAAGCTGATCCTCCAACAGCACCCATACGGGACCCTCTATTGTTAAATAGGGAACTATTATCTGCCCCAACAAAGACATAACTTGTTTCTCCAACAAAATCCACATTATTCCCTTCAACAAGAGCATTCGAAATTCTATTATCATAACCCCAAACTCCCGTTATATCAGGATCAGAAGTTAAATGAATCCCATCTGTAAAATAATTCCCAGGTCCATTCCCAAAAACTCGTGAATTAGTTACAACAGGTCGAACCAAATCTGCGGAAACTCCATCAAGAAGCTGAATACCAATATCTGCAGTATCTCCACTTCCGGATGCCCCAGCCATTTTTTGCACTGTCATATTGTAAACTTGATTATCATCCCCACCAGCAACTCTAATTCCATGAATATTTGAATAAACTTCAAGTTTAAAATCTTTTAATACAACTCCATCTGAAGGAGTAGTCCCATCTGCTGATCCAACCTGCACTGCCGCTATAGTACTTCCAGTAGCAGCGAAACCGGATGCCCTAACAATAGAAGAATCGCCATATCCAACAATCTCAATATCATCACCTTCGATAGTTAAAGGCTCGGTAATCTCATGAATTCCAGGAAGAAGAGTAATCAACCCTCCAACCCCCATTGCTTCTAAACTATCAATAGCACCTTGCAAATGCATATCATCAGAAACAACAATTGAACTTGCAGGCACTGGATAAATTGTTCCTGTTGTATAAACATTTCCTCCAGCTACAAGAGTAACGTTCCAATCATCCAAGCGAAGAGACCTATCAGAACTCCTACTATCCACGAACATTGTCGAAGCAATATTCAAATTTGCTGAAGCTTGTGGGAAAACGATAGTCCCATTCCCAGCAGATTCATCACATTTAATAAATTTAACTGTAACCGTAGGGGCAACACCAGAATCACTATCAATCAAAACATCACCTGCATCTTGTATATCAAAATCTACCCATTCGAAATAAAGTGAGTTCGACCCACTTGCAACATTAATTCCCATATTATTATTAATACTATCAACATCAAATTTCACACTATTGAAAGTAGTATCGTATGAATCAATTCGACCGTTACCAGAAATGTGAATTGTTGTATTGCTATCATCCTTCCCGATCACGGTTATATTACTTAAGTTAACCGGACTGGTAATTTCATGTATTTCAGCAGAAAGCAAAATAATTCCTCCCGAAAGAGTGTTTAAATATCCAGCAGCTCCGGCAATATCAGAATAATCAGCACCACTTGACCCAACCGTAGTTACTTTAGTTGCAGTTGTATAAATCGCTGTAACATCAACCCAATTCGTCCCATCACACACAAAAGTTTTAGTATCAATTGTATTGTGATACATTCGTCCACCAGAAGTTAAATTACAAGCTGGCGCACCTGTTCTATTTTCAATTTTGAAATCCTGAATCTCATGCCCCTGCAAATTGATATCATCGTTAAAAGAAAAATATGAATTCACATTATCCCACATCAAATATTTATTTAGCGTTCCACCAAACTGCAAAGTAATATCCCCTCCCGTATTATCAGCATCCAAAATCAAATTGTTCTCATTTTCCAAAATATCCGTATTGATAAGCAAAACACCTTGTGCAAAAGCGCTACCTGTAGCCATCAAGGTGACAAGTCCAGTAACGATTACTATTTGTAAATTTTTCACAAATGAATTTTTATGCATGCAAGGAATTTTTGATTTGTTCTAAAATTTCCTAACATTATATCATAAAAATGTCATTCCTCAAAGACTAAAAGCCGTATTTACGCGATACCAACTAGTGGATTTGTTGAATCATGAACCAAAATCAACTCAACTTGCCCAACTCCTTTAGTATCAGCCATAAATGCCTCGCCAACAGGCTGAAGCCTTGATCCCCCACTTCCAACATATTTTTTATATGAACTATTAGGCATCAAGAATTGATTTGCATCTGCTTTCCCCAGCACTCTCGCAATTTTATTCATTTCATCCCCAAAAATCGTATAATCAACTCCAGCCCCAGGTTTTTCCGGCGCTCCATAGATACCAACAGGATCACCATCAACAAGCCCGCATCCATTAGCGAAAACCAATCTACGTGGCAACTCGAATCTATCACGTTCTTGGATTTCTTCAGAAATCTCATCCAAAATTCGTTGCAACTCCTGAGAAATTGTATACGCAAGATCGATATATTGAGCATAATTTGGTTCTTTATTCCCAAACATATCAAGCCCATTCTTCCCATACGGAGGCCCAATCAAAACAATTACTTCATCCCCAACAAATTTATCAATCACGACACCATAATCTCTTTCAATTTCCAATTTAACGCGCGAAATAAATTCGCTCATAATCTTCCCTATTCCGGTTTTTGCGTCAGAAAGTTCATGAACAGTTCGACTATAATCATCAATATCTGAGAACAAAGTTACAACTGGATGAGCTGTTGGCACTTCTTCAATATCATTCTCAAGCCATTTATCAGCAGATGGAGCTCCAATCAACTTACTAAGCCAGTGACGAGCTTCTTCACGTCCCATCAAAATACTTTCAATAAAACTCAAAGCATCATTAACAATTCCACGCTGCGCATCGTCCTTGCAAGCAACCATCAAACTACCGATTTTCTTTCTTCCCTCCCCCTCATCAATATTAACAGCAAAAAATTCACCACCAGCATCTGTAGCATCATGTGTGAATTCTAAAAAATTCGCATTCTCATCTACATTATCCCCATCAACCATTACATACCAATAATTTTTGCTGCCTGGCTTAGCATCACAAGTAAATGCAATCCTCGTACCAAGTACTTTGCTCAAAGTACTGCAAAGCTCACTACACATTTTGCGCCATTCCTTGAATTTATACTTCTCAAGAATTTCCCTTTTACGATCAGCAATTATTTCCTTAATTTCGTTTTGCAAACGCGCATTCAAAAAAGTATCCAGCATAGCACTCATATTTGCACAACTACCAAAAGTTAATGGATGCACATTATCGCCTTCAAATTCATAAACCAAATATCCAATTTCCTGGTCACCGAAGCTTAATTTGAAAATCAATTGAGTTGCCGCCTCATTTTTAGACTTGATTCTCGCATAATCAACCATTAAATCTTCATATTCAGCTTTCTGCCAAGTTAGATTGAGCATTTCTTTACAGTCTATCTCTGCTTTTTCATTTTCATCACTTGTATAAACAACATATTCATTATTGTCTGGATCCGGATGCACATGCGCTAAATTAACAGATTTCAAATTCCCCAAATCCACCAGAATATTTCCAATTTTCTTCAAAATTGCACGCACGGCAACTTCTAAAGTGGCATTCCTATTTTCATCAATCACCTTATCCAAACTAGTAAGTGCATCGGCACGCAACGTTCCATCTAACACACCTTTCAAAACTCCGTAAACCATTTGATTTATATCGCCGATTTTTTGTTGAATTTCAGGAGCCAAATCCTGATTTTGCAACAAATCAATCTCGTAACCAAAAACATCAGATAGCGCGATTTTACCTTTTTCAAACTCACTCAAGAACATATCAAATTCTTCTCCCTCAATGACACTAGACATCCCATGAGAAGCAAGCTCACGAATTAGTGATGAAATCAGTTGCCTGTGATTTTCACTCAACTCACGTTTCGACAAATTCATTGCAAATTCAATACGATCTTTTAGATTCGTAGGCAAAGTTACCTTTTTTTCATGCCAAAACTCCCCTAATTTGCTGGCCGTTTCAAAGGCACTTGTGTTTTTTAAATTTTCCATAGATATATAATATATAAAACTTAAATTTGGACGCCAATATCCCATAGTCATGCTGCAATGTCAAAAGATTTAAGTAAAACTTTACCATGCAAACAAAGTAGCATACAATGTGACAGATTTAGCTTAATTAAAACCTATTATGAATTATAAAAAATTCTTATCTCTCTTTGGCTTATCGATTATTCTCTCAACAAACTTAGCTGGAATTGCCCTTGCTGGAGACCCAAAAATCTTATTTGAAACATTCGAGCCTGAACTCAACTACCAACAAGCACAATTTGTAGACATGGAGTTTCAGCCAATATTTAATGATGATCCAGCAGACCCATACATTGACGATCCCGGAATTTATATTGAACTTGAAGGAGCTCTAACACAGGATGGACGAGCAGCTTTAAATTGGACACCTTATTTAAAACCGAATTTTTCAATGTACAAAGTGGTTCACGATCAAATGGATCCTGAACCATATTATCCAAAACATGGATACTTGGACTATTTCGACGATCCACACAAAACCGGATACCTCACAGGAATGATTCCAGATGGAGACAACTTTTTCCGAATTTGTGTAATTACACAAGATGATAAACGAGGATGCAGCAACAGCGTAAATCTATTCCGCGAAGCAGAATTTGCTGCCGGAAGCATTGGAGCAGAGCCTTTCATCGAAGAAGAACCAGAAATAATCCCAGACCGTGCACTCCTCGAGGAAGAAAATAACGTTATCGTAGATAGACCTGTCCGTGAAATCAACCAAAAGGCTGGAGTTTGGCAATTGATTTCGAAATTTGCCGGCAATAATCTTGGAACAATTGTTGCAATTATAACTGTGATCATTGCAGTTTCAGGATTCACATTCGCGTCTAAAAACAAACGAAAATCAATTTCAAAATATATCAATCAGATTGATGACACATATTCAGAATATAAAATGAAAGCTAAACGCTGCGAAGCTGAGCTTTATAGATTAAAGGATATTTTGGACGATCAACTCAAAACAGCCAAACTCGACGATGGGGCTTATCAGCTTTTAATAAATCGTATTGAAGGATATATGATTGATATCCAGAAACAAATTGTTAATGAAAAATTTGGCGGATTGCCTTCAACGATGAAAGAGCAAATGTTCAAAATGATGGAAGATGGAGAAATTACAGAATCAGAATTTGAAGCAATGCAAACATTGATCAAGAGATCAGAGCTTTCTGCTACAGAACAAGACAACCTGCTTTCAACAATTAAGGATTTCAAAAAACAGGATGAAATGATGAAAAAAGGAAGAAAGGAATAAAGAAAATAATTAATTCTCTGATTCCGTTTGTAGTCCTCGATAAAATTCGCTGGCAATGGCAACGATGCAACTCGCAATACCAAATACAACAAGTAAAATGGCTATTTTCCCGATTCCAAAAGGATAATCTAATAAAGAAATCATTGCTGCTAAACCAAATGTTCGCGCATATTCAACTGGAATACCAGCAACCCAAGCCTCATACCAATATAAATGTTTTTGGTTGAATTTTCTGACGCCATAGTATGGATTTAAAACTACCCACAAGAAATCCCAAAAAATCCCCGCCAAAAGTAAAACTGCAAAAATTTCAGATTCAGCCCCAATTGACCAAGAAGCCGTAATCAAAAAAGGTATATGTAAAAATAAAAAAAGCCCAATCATAACAAAAATAAAATATCCGCTAATTTCTTTCCCACCAAAAACGAAGCTCGTAAATCTTGATTTAATACGTAAGTTATGGATTTTCTTAGCAAATTTATACTTAACCTCTAATTTGTTTTCGATGACAATAAGCGCAAATGCAATAACAAAAAAATAAATGTATTTCGCTATGTACCAACCTATAAATCCTGCAAAATTATCCATAAATTTACTTTAATATACGATTACCAACCTCCTTGGCATATTTATTCACCATGTCATCAGTCACACTTCCGCTCTTACAAATATCAGCATAAAAAGCAGCACTCGGTTTTGGAATACGTTGAAACGTTCTATGATTCATTGCAACAAGCCCAAAAGGCTGTGTATATCCTTCTGACCATTCGAAATTATCAATCAAGGACCAATATAAATATCCTCGCACATCAACTCCATCTTCCATAGCTCGATAAGTTGCATCAAGATGTCTCAATATATACGAAATCCTCTGCCCATCATCAAGCGTCGAAATCCCATTTTCTGTTATAATGATCGGTTTTTTCAACTTACGATAAACTAACTTCAACAAATGATACATCCCTTCTGGATAAACTTCCCAATTAAACAAAGTCCTTTCATCTTTCGGCTCAGTCTGTTGCTGCATTTGACTCGATGACAATCCAAAAAGCGAAAAATGACAAGTACATTTAAAATAATAATTCATTCCCATAAAATCGATACTTTTTTTTGCTTCTGGAATTGATTTCAAACCAAAAACAAGCGGCATTCTTCCAGTACAAAATGGCTTAAAATAAACTTTATTATAGAAATATCTATAAAAAACAGCCACTAATTTACTCATCAAACTTTTTTGACTATATGGATCAAACCAAATAAAACTCTTTGCAAAACCTACCTGTGATTCACCAAAATTATTACGCTCATATACTTCTTTGATCGTTTTATATGAATCAATATGAACATACAAAAGCTCCTTAAGAACTTTCAAAGTTTTGCGTATACTACGTTTTCCAGGAGGCCAATTTTTCTCCCAATAACCAAAAGTCGCATAAACATAGGGTTCATTAACCGTCACCCAATATTCCACCAAATCTCCAAGCTCTGTAACGACTTTCTCCACATATCTATTGAAAATTTTACGTGCATCTTTATGCAAAAATCCACCTTTTTTTGCAAACCAATGTGGCAAAGTAAAATGAAAAAGTGTAACTATCGGGCGAATGCCTTTCTTCTTCATATCCTCAATGACTCGACGATAATGTTTGATTTCATAATTATTAAAATGACCTTCAGTCTGCTCAATTCGGCTCCATTCAATAGAAATCCTATGCGTGTTATGATGCATAGATTTCATCATCTCAAAATCCTGCTTGTATAAATTATATTGATTGCAAGCATCTCCAGAAACCTGCCTATTCAAAACTTTTCCTCTTTGCTCCCATTCATACCAATCATTAAAAATATTTTGCCCCTCAACCTGATGGGCCGAAGAAGATGTCCCCCACATGAAGTTTTTAGGGAATTGAAGATCAAATTTGACAGGCTTTTTCATGAAAATTTTTGTAGCAAATCCAACTACTCCGAATTATATCAAAATTTACAAGAAGGTGATAGAATCAAAACGTTAATTAACCCGATAAATTATGGAAATTGTTATGATTATTGCCCCTGAAAATTTTCGGGATGAAGAATATTTCCACACACAACAGGTCATAGAAAAAGCTGGTATAAACCTCAAAGTAGCAAGTACAGAGCCTATTGCTATAAGTGGAATTGAGAAAAAAGAAGTGAAAATCGACATGCTAATTGATGAAATTGGTGAAGATTTTGATGGAATTGTTTTTGTAGGGGGAAGTGGCGCACAAATTTATTTCGCGAATGAAAAGATCATGGATCTAACCCGCTCATACTATGAATCCGGGAAAATCGTAGCTGCAATTTGTATCGCCCCTGCAATTCTCGGTCGAGCTGGGATTTTGAAAGGTAAAAACGTTACTTCATGGGGCGGCATAACAGAGGATTTGATTGATTTTGGTGCCAATCACACTGGAGAAGCCGTAACAATTGACGGTAAAATCATCACCGCAAATGGCCCTGCTGCCGCATATAAATTTGGAGAAGCAATTGTTGGAAACTTGAAATCAAACTAAACATTACTACACCATTTTTCTTTAAAAAATCCACTCACCTCATAAGTTCGAGAGGAAAATTTTTAGTAACGCCCTTCAAGCAGGCGGATTTCACATGCCCGGTTTTATTTTTGTACAACTTATTTATTCGCTTTCTTCTGAGGATTTTTAAAGTAACCATATGTGCTTACCGATCTTGATTTTACAAGGTACTTCCATCCACATCCGCGATTGGCACACGATATATGGTATATGGGCAAATAAATAAACACTATATATATAACTTTTACGCAAGTAAAGTTTGGTTTTTATTATTGCGAGCAAAGATCATAAGGCATATATTCAGACCGTACTTCAACGTACATCCAATTTAAGCGCTCACCACGCCTAGCAAGGCTAGGTTTTTCTGACGGCAAGAAAGCCAATTCACAATGCCGCCAGACTTAGTTTTACTCTCTCTTAAACTTTAACGTGGAAAAAACATGTCTCCAATCACAAAAATCCAAAAAAGAGACGGTCGCATTGCCGACTTTGATCAAGAAAGAATTACAGAAGCAATTTGGAAAGCTGCTCAGTCCGTAGGGGGAACTGACAGATCATATGCACAACAAATTTCGAATCAAGTTACTGCTGTTTTGGAAGTTTTTTACAAAAACGCAGAAACAATCCCAAATGTTGAACAAATCCAGGATTTAGTTGAAAAAATTCTTATTGAAGGTGGACATGCAAAAACAGCGAAGGCTTATATTATTTATCGTCAAAAACAAACTGAACAACGTGAAGAGAAAGAGGCAATTTTGGGGAAAGAAAATGCAGAAGGATCATTAAACTTTTCAAACAATGCTTTGAAAGTATTACAAAGAAGATATTTATTAAAAGACGACGAAGGAAATATCACAGAATCACCGGAAGATCTATTGCATAGAGTCTCAAAAGCAATCGCAAAAGCAGAAGAAAATTACAACGGAAATCAAGAGGAAACAGAGGCTAAATTCTATGAAATGATGAAAGATCTTAAGTTCTTGCCAAACTCGCCAACATTAATGAATGCTGGAACGGATGTTGGTCAACTATCTGCTTGTTTCGTACTTCCTGTTGAAGATTCAATGGAAGGTATTTTCGATTCATTGAAAGATGCAGCTCTTATTCACAAAAGTGGTGGTGGAACTGGATTTTCATTCTCGAAACTAAGGCCATCAAACGATCGAGTACATTCAACTGCTGGCGTTTCATCTGGCCCTATTTCATTCATGAAGGTTTTTGATGCAGCAACTGACGTTATAAAACAAGGAGGAAAACGTAGAGGCGCAAATATGGGGATTTTAAGAGTTGATCATCCGGATATATTAGATTTTATTGTAATGAAAGCTGACATGAAAACTCTTACAAACTTCAATATATCTGTTGCTATTACAAATGCCTTCATGGAGGCCCTTAAGGCTGATGGAGAATATGACATTATTAATCCACGTGATGGACAGCCAATCAAAAAGCTAAAAGCAAGAATGGTTTTTGATATTATCCTCTCTAATGCTTGGAAAAATGGAGATCCTGGATTGATTTTCATAGATGAAATGAATAAACATAATATGACTCCGCATCTTGGAAATATAGAAGCAACAAATCCATGCGGAGAACAACCTTTATTAGCACACGAAAGTTGCAATCTTGGATCAATCAATCTTAATAAATTTGTAAAACCAGATAAAAGCGATATGGATTGGGATTCTTTGAAAGAAACTGTACATTTAGCAGCTCATTTCTTGGACAATGTTATTGATGTAAACAAATATCCAATTCAAAAAATCGCCGACAAAACACGAAGTACACGAAAAATCGGACTTGGAATTATGGGATTTGCAGATGTTCTATATCAACTTGGTATTAAATACGATAGTGAAGAAGGAATTGCATTTGGAGAAAAAGTAATGGGATTTATCAATGATGAAGCCAAAGCACAATCTAGAATGATGGCTGAACAAAGAGGAACTTTCCCTGCCTATGCAGGTTCTGTTCACGATAAGAACGGTATTAAAATGCGAAATACATGTGTAACTACAGTTGCACCAACAGGAACAATTGGAATGCTTGCTGAAGCTTCTGGAGGTCTTGAGCCAAACTTCGCAATTTCATTTATTAAAAATGTGATGGATGGCACAGAATTAGTTTATACAAACAAATATTTTGAAGAAGTTGCTAAAGAAAGAGGCTTTTTCTCAAAAGATCTAATGAGAGAAATCTCACAAGTTGGATCAGTTCAAGATTTCGATGAAATCCCAGAAGACGTTAAAGCCGTATTTGTAACTGCACAAGATATCGCCCCACAATGGCATATCAAAATGCAAGCTGCCTTCCAAAAACACGTTGATTCTTCAGTTTCAAAAACAATCAACTTCCCTACTGAAGCAGAGATTAAAGATATCGAGGCTGCCTATATTTTAGCACATGAACTGGGATGTAAAGGGGTGACAATTTATAGAGACAAATCTCGTGATTCACAAGTACTAAATGTTGGAAGAGTAAATAAAAAATCAGAAGAAAAATCTGTTGAACCAACTCGAACACAAAGTTCTATCAAAACTGAAAATACATTTCAACAAACTAATTCTCATCCTGTTTCTGCCGTTTCAGCATCAATACAATCACAAGAAGTTCAATTACCAAAAACTGATGGTGGTATTGTTTCTGAATTTAAGGCGGAGGAATTCACACTCCCTCCTGTAAATCCAATTAGAGACCATAAATCAATTGGGAATGCAACGCTTTTCACAGATACACAAGAGGAAGTAAGCCACGAAACACATGTTGCTATAGCTGTTGCTGACAAACCACTTTCTAAACATGCAATTATCGACAGTAAAAAATGTCCTGAATGTGGCAGTGCAATCCAAATTGCAGAGGGATGTATGTTATGTCTTGGATGTGGATTCTCAGCTTGCAGTGTATAAAAAAACAAGGTACATTAAGCTCCTTATTTTTTGATCTCCATTAAAAGATTGAAGATGTTTAGTGAAACAAAATTAGTTTTAAAAAAATTGGAAAGTTTAGAGAAAACTCAGCTTGAAGGTGCTGCCCGTTTTATGGAAGACACAGATGCAACTTCGGCTGAAGCTGGAAGACTTATGAAAGAAAGTCAAAAATTACGTTCTCGAATTCAAGAAACTGATATTTTTACGAAAAAAGATTTGGGAAATTGGGAAAATAAATTGCAAAATGCGGAGAAAAATTTAGATGAAAATGAAATCAAAAGTCTAAAAACAGAATTCGATCAGCAAAGATTCGAAATCGAAAGCATGATCGGCAAATACACACAAAAAATTCTTACACACAAAGAAAAGGCTTTTGCCATTGATAAGGCTAGAAATATTGACACGGCAAAAGAATTTATTGATTGGTTCAAAGAACAATCTCTTGATGACAAACGTATTGGGCTCGCATCACTTGATTCTGAAATCCAAAAAAGAATTGATGCTAGAGATGCAATTTTGAAATATCATCCCGAGCTCAAGCAAGAAATCATGAAGCTACGAAATAGTGAATTGCAAGACAAGATTGATGAACTCAATATTTGCGATAAAAATATAGAGAAATACAACATCCTCCTTGAAAAGAATTCAAAACATTTTAGCTCTAAATCAATCAAAGAATTAAAAGATGATTTCGCTGATAAAACTATATTTGAACAGGAAGATTATATAAGAAGATTCAATAAAGAAATATTGGCTTCGCGAGAACAATTAACTCAAACTTTCGAATCTCTACCAAAAAAATACCAGAATTTGAAATTTTTCGAGATGTCGAGACATGAAAAACAAGATTGGCTCGATAATTTGGAATCAAATATTAGTAAGGATTTTGAAAAACAAGTGAAAGGAATTAGTCGTGACATTTGGTCTGACGAGGCAAAAAAATACTCCATTGCAAATTTCATTCAATTTGCAAAAGATCTTACAACAAAAGCAAAATGGTTAGATCAATTACCAGCATGGATTGAAGCTGAAAAGGAACTTGCAAAAAAATACAGAAAATATCCAAAAGAAATCAAAGAACTATCAAGTTATAAAATAAATGTTTGGGAAAAACTGTCATTTGAAGATAAAGAAGCTCTTTTGAAAAGCATGGAAAAAGAATCTTCTATGATAAAGGATTTTATGAAAATTATCGATAAAGAAACAAAAGATAATGTAATCAGTGAAAAGACTAAAGAGCGCTATTTAAAGGCTTTTAAAGACACTGATTTCGCCGGACGAGAAGAAGCTTTGAAAAATTTTGAAGTAATGATACTTCCTCGTAAAGATTTGCTTAAAAAATTCAATGATTTGAGCAAAGAAACTCAAAAGGAATTTGCAAATTTCCTAAAACGTGGACATCGTGCAAGATTGAAACTTTATCAAGAAGCAATAAAATTTGAAGAGAAACTGATCGTAGAAAAATCTGATCAGGAGAAACAACCTGTTGATTCACAAGAAAAACCAGCTAAATCAAAAGAAAATCTTCCATTGATAACAAAGTTGGAAACAAAAGCACAAGCATATGAAAATGCAGGCAATCTTGAACGTGCAATTGGAATTTATGAATCAATGATAGATCTAAATCCAGAAGACAAAACCTTAGAAAGTAAAATCAAAGAATTAGAAAAAGAAATTAAAGAAACAGAAGATTCAAAACGCGAAATTGAAGCAGCAATATCAAAAGAAATGGCTAAAAAAGCAATGAGAGACGAAATGGAAAATATCAAATTAGCTGAAAATTTAATTCAAGATCGTGAAGAAGTTATCAGAGCCTCGGCTGGTCAAGAAAATCTTCAAAACCAAATGAGCCATATGACTGGAGCAAGTGTAATTGAAAAACAATTAAATCAGCACATAATTCAAGAAAGCAAAGGCGAAACAATGATTGGCCGTGAAGGGAAATTGAAACAAATTCACCAAATAGATGTAAATTCATTTGGGAAACAGCAAAGCGATGGACAAAAAAATGCAATAAAAGAAGAATTTGAAAATTTGGCAAAAGGTAAAAATCTCGAAAATATTACCTTTGTTGATGAAAAAACTGGAAAAAATATAAGCATTAATGCTGCTAAGCAAAATTTGCGTGAACGTCGACAACAAGCAGCCAATACTATGGCAAATCGTGCATTCAAAAATATTAAACATGTGGACAAATCAAAGTCACAAGATACAATAATAGAGTCTTTAGAAAATGACATCATGACTAATCTTTAATGCGAGACTTCCTTAATTTTCTTATAGTTACAGGTGTTACATTTGGCATTTTGGCTATGCTAACTGTTTTTTACCCAAATATTTTTACATTATTCATATTCATCGTAATTGCAATCCCAACAGTAATCGCACTTATCAGTGGGGCCCCTTTTGTTCCAACTCCATTTGAAGCATGCGAAAAAATGCTCGAATTAGCCAAAGTAAAAGAAGGAGAACAAATTGTTGATATTGGATGTGGCGATGGACGCATCCCCTATCTAGCGGCAAACAAATTCAAAGCAAAAG
>JAHJMX010000076.1 GCA_018821175.1 Patescibacteria group bacterium | reverse complement strand
TAATGGATTTATGGTAATGGGAGTTGCAGGGTTGATTTCTCCACTGCAAATTTCTTCTGACGTACTTGAAATCGGTGTGCCAATATTTATTATTGCAACTATTTTCCTCGTATTCTCTGGAATCGAGCGCAAATTTTACAATTTCGAAGGAGCACTATACATAATAATTTATATACTGTTCATTGGGCAATTATTTAATTTTATATAAACAACTAACTTCTCTATATCATGACAACTATTGTCTCAGAAGCACAAAGAAATAACCGAGTCGATATATTTGATTCGATTTCCGTCTCAGTTGCATCACCGGAAGAAATCCTTTCGTGGTCGCACGGAGAGGTAAAAAAGCCGGAAACAATCAATTACCGAACTCAAAAACCAGAACGTGATGGGCTTTTTTGCGAGAAAATCTTCGGACCTACTAAGAACTGGGAGTGCTATTGCGGAAAATACAAAAGAATTAGGTACAAAGGTGTAATTTGTGAAAAATGTGGAGTTGAAGTAACAAGATCATCAGTTAGACGCGAAAGAATGGGGCACATCAAACTTGCCGTTCCTGTAACTCATATCTGGTTCCTTCGATCAACTCCAAGTCGTGTTGGATTACTTCTAGACCTACCAATCAAAACTATTGAACAAGTAGTTTATTTTGCTGCATACATCATCATCAACGTAGACCAAGAAGCGAAAACTGAAGCAAAAGAACAATTATTGAACGAATACAAGAAACATAAGATGACAATTCAAGATGAAGCAAAAAAAGCTGGCAATAAAGCTAAAGTTGAAGGAAAAAATCCAGAATACCTTTCATCACTTGAAAGAGAATTTGCAAATAATTTAGAAGAACTTGATGAACAATACAATACTGCAAAAGCTGAACTAGCTGATTTAGAAGTTGGAAAAGTACATTCAGAACTTGAATATAGAAATCTTTCAATGAAATTTGGACACGTTTTCAGAGCTGGAACTGGAGCAGAATCAATTCGTGACATCATTCATGAAATAGATCTTGATAAGTTCATGGAATATCTTGAAGAAGAATTAAAGAAATCTTCAGGACAAAAGCAAAAGAAAATTATTAAAAGAATTAAACTTTGTGGAAGTTTAAAAAAAGCTGGAATCGATCCAGCATGGATGGTTTTAACTGTTTTGCCAGTCATCCCACCAGATCTAAGACCAATGGTACAACTTGATGGTGGAAGATTCGCTGCATCAGACCTAAACGACCTTTACAGAAGAGTTATCAACAGAAACAACCGTCTAAAAAGATTGATGTCTATCGGTGCTCCTGAAGTAATCTGCCGAAATGAAAAACGTATGCTTCAAGAAGCCGTAGATACTCTTTTAAACAACAGTGCACGTCAAGGAAAGACCGTATTCAACTCAGGAGATAAACGAAAACTTCGTTCTCTATCTGACATGTTAAAAGGTAAACAAGGACGTTTCAGACAAAACCTACTTGGTAAACGTGTGGATTATTCTGGACGTTCTGTAATCGTAGTTGGACCAAAACTTAAATTGAACCAATGTGGACTTCCAAAACTTATGGCGATGGAACTTTTCAAACCATTCGTTATCGGAAGATTAATCCGCGATGGTTATGCACACAACATTAAAAACGCTGAAAAACTAATACAAGCGAACAAACGTGAAGTTTGGGATATTTTAGGAGAAGTTACGCAAGATCATTATGTACTTTTGAATCGTGCTCCAACACTTCACCGTCTTGGTATTCAAGCTTTCCAACCAGTTTTGATTGAAGGTAAAGCGATCCAAATTCACCCACTTGTATGTTCTGCGTTCAACGCCGATTTCGATGGAGATCAGATGGCGGTACACGTACCTCTTTCTGCACAAGCACAAAAAGAAGCAAAAGAATTGATTTCTTCTGCAAAGAATTTGCTTAAACCTTCACATGGTGAACCAATCGTAACTCCAACTCAAGATATGGTACTTGGAGCATACTTCTTGACTAAGATGACTCCAGGAAAACATGGAGAAGGAATGATATTTTCTGACACTGAAGATGCCACACTTGCTCTTGAAAATGGACATGTACATATTCAGGCTCCTATCAAAGCAAGAGTAAATAATGAAATTATTGAAACAACTGTTGGACGTCTAATCTTCAATTCAGTTATTCCAGAAGGAATTGAATATCAAAATTATACAATCACTAAAAAAGGATTAAGCACATTAATCGGTGACTCGTTCAATAAACTTGGAACTGATATTACAGCGAAATTAGCTGATGATATCAAAGACATTGGATTTAAATATGCTACTTTATCAGGACTTTCAATTGGAGTTGATGACATGCTTATACCAGAGAAAAAAGTCAAAATCATTGATGATGCTTCTGACATGGTTGAAAAAATAACAAATCAATACAGATTGGGATTGATGACTGATGATGAAAGATATATCCACACAATTAAAGTTTGGG
This sequence comes from Patescibacteria group bacterium, assembly GCA_018821175.1. Lineage (GTDB taxonomy): Bacteria > Patescibacteriota > Gracilibacteria > UBA1369 > PNNO01 > JAHJMX01. The sequence goes on along the minus strand of JAHJMX010000076.1, from coordinate 10,194 downwards.
CTAAGACAAAGTCAGATGTCACAAAAATCATGGTTGAAAATATAAGTGATGAAAACCATATTCATTACATGATCAACTCTGGAGCGCGTGGTAACTGGGGACAAATTACTCAATTATGTGGAATTAAAGGTTTAGTTGCAAATCCGGCTGGGCGAACTATTGAGCTGCCAATTAAATCAAACTTGAAGGAAGGATTCTCGATTCTTGAATATTTCATTGCGACACATGGAGGACGTAAAGGTAAATCAGATACAGCGCTTAAAACTGCTGAGGCTGGATATCTTACAAGACGTCTTGTTGATGCTGTGCAAGATATCATCATCAAAGAGTACGATTGTGGATCAGAACACGCTCACAGAGTTACAAGAGCAGAAAGTAAAGAAATTGGTGAAGAATTCGAGAGAAGAATTTACGGACGTATCCTTGCAAATGCCGCAGTTAACCCACAAACTGGAGAAGTCGTTCTTGATAAAGATGTTGAAATTGGACGTGATGAACTTAAGAAAATCACTGCCGCTGGTATTGATGAAGTTGATGTACGTTCAGTCATGACATGCCAAACTCCAAACGGTGTTTGCGTAAAATGTTATGGAAAAGATTTAGGAACAAACAAAACTGTGGAAATTGGAACTGCAGCTGGAATTATTGCAGCACAAAGTATTGGTGAGCCTGGTACTCAGCTTACTATGCGTACATTCCATATGGGAGGAGTTGCGGATGGAAGTGATATCACACAAGGTTTAACTCGTGTTGAAGAATTGTTTGAAGCACGTACACCAAAATCACCGGCGATCCTTGCTGAAATTGCAGGAAAAATAAAAATTAGCCAAAAGGGAAAGATTGCTATAATCACCCTTACTTCTCTTGAACCACTTATCACAACATACGACCTTGGACCATATATGGAAATATCAGTCCATGAAGGTGATCCTGTTAAAGCTAAACAAATTATTGCAAAATCAACAAAAGCTAAAAACACAGTTAAGACTAGAACTGACGGAAAAGTTATAGCAATTCATGCTGAAACTATCGATATTATGTCAGATGGACTTGTTGAAAAACAATATGTTGTTCCTCATGGAAAAACATTGCTAATAAAGAATGGAGCTCAAGTAACTAAAGGACAAGCTTTAACTTCTGGGCACTACGATCTTCGCCAATTCATGGATCTTACTGATATCTACGTTTTGCAAAAATATATTATGCAAGAGGTACAAAGTATTTATGCTTCACAAGGGCAAACAATCAATGACAAACATATCGAGATCATTGCACGTCAAATGCTTTCTAAATCACGTATTCTAGAAGCTGGCGACAGTAATTATTTACCTGGTGAGCTTATAGATAACATCAAACTTGATATATTAAATAAAGAACTTGCTCAAGCTGGTAAAACTGGAATTCACGCTGAAAGATTATTGCTTGGTCTAACTCGTATCGCGCTATACACAGACAGTTGGCTATCTGCAGCATCATTCCAAGAAACAATACGTGTTCTTGTTGAAGCTTCAACAACAAAACGTATCGATAATTTAGCAGGTCTTAAAGAAAACGTTATCATCGGTAAGTTAATTCCTGCCGGAGAAATCTTCAGAAAGAGAAATCCTGAACTAGTAAAAGAAATGAGGAAACATCATCCTGAAGAATTGCCAGCAGAAGTCATCAGCGAATTAGATGCTGAAACTATTAAAGAAAAATAACATCTAAAAAAACCGCAGAATTTACTTGCATTCTTGCTATAAATTCGTTACTGTAACCGTCGCTACTGTCTACAAGCACATAAATTGAACTTAAAAATATGCCTACAATCAACCAATTAATCAGAAATCCACGAAAAAAAGTGGTAAAGAAAACTAAAGCTCCTGCGCTTGGGTACACATTCAATACTTTACTAAATAAAGAAGTAAAGATTAATTGTCCTCAAAAACGTGGCGTGTGCGTAAAAGTTTTCACAATGACACCAAAGAAACCGAATTCGGCTTTACGTAAAGTAGCTCGTGTTCGTTTGACAAACGGGATGGAAGTAAATGCTTACATTGGTGGAGAAGGACACAATTTACAAGAGCACTCTGTGGTAACAATTAGAGGAGGAAGAGTAAAGGATTTACCAGGTGTGCGTTATCATATCATCCGTGGATCTCTAGATACACAAGGTGTAAATGAGAGAAAACAAGGACGAAGTAAATACGGTACAAAGAGACCAAAAAAATAGTAATTAATCTAATATATTAAATGCAAAAGAAAGCAACATTTATACCTAAGGATTCAAATCCTTTATACGAAAAATTCATCAACTACATTATGCAACGTGGTAAAAAAACAGTTGCACGTCGAATCTTCAATGATTCTATGACAATGATTGGTGAAAAGACTAAACAAGATCCTGCAAAGATCTTCAATCAAGCTCTTGATAACATTAAGCCTCAAATGGAGGTTAAGCCAAAACGTATTGGTGGAGCTGTATATCAAATCCCACGTGAGGTAGATGCAAACAGACAAATCACCCTTGCATTCAGATGGCTAATTGGAGCTATCCGCAGTGGAAAAGGATCCCCAATCGCTGAAAAACTTGCAAATGAAGTAATGCAAGCTGCAGAAGGAGCTGGAACAGCAATTAAGAAGAAAGAAGATACACACAGAATGGCAGCTGCAAACAAAGCATTTGCTCACTACGCAAGATACTAGTTTTCTGCGAAGCGGAAAACCTTCCCCGTCCCGGGACGGAAACAAAACAAGAATTCGAAAGGCCTCACACAAACAGTGGGGTCTTTTTTTTGTTGTATTAAATGTTGTATTAAAAAAGCCTGGCCCAAAATGTTTCCATTCCAGACCAGGCAACGAGCGCGCACATTTTCATGCTCGCCCTTCGCATTCGCTCGGGCTACGCATGGTTTCGCAATTCAGCGAAACTACTACTCCATAATATAGTAATAATCATCACTTTCTCCACCAAGCTCAACCGAATTCACTTCCACCAAATCGTTAAGATTATTTGCCTTAATCATTCCCATTGAAACGGTGTAAAGATAATTCCCGATATAAAGAGCCCTTTCAATATCAAAATCTCCATACCAATAATATCCTGCTTTATTCTCTATTTCGTCTTCAGCATAATGGCTCACGCGACCACGAAGCTGAAATCCATTCTCGATACTTATGTCATAAACATAAACACCCTGATAAACAGGTTCTCCATAAATATCACCAGTATAGTCTAAAGCCTTGTACTCATCAGCAAGCTCATAAACCATCACAGGAAATGCCATCAACCCTTTTTCTTTATCAAACATTAAGGCTTTGTGATCGCTAAGCAACGGGCTATCTGTCCCTCTATCTCCAATAATTTCTGTATGAAGTTGCACAGGGTTCTCAACGTCAGTTACATCAAACATTGCAATTTTCATTCCTTGATACCACTCAAAATCAATAGATCGTGACTCAGCATCAAGTTCACTCGGGATCACAGTGTCCTTACCAAATCCAATGATATGATTCTCGTCATATGGATGTAAATAATCGCTATATCCAGGAATCTTCAATTTTCCCAAAATTGTCGGATAATTGGGATTGCTCAAATCAAGAACGAAGAATGGATCAATCTTTTTAAAAGTTACCATATATCCCCTATCTCCCATAAATCTCATAGAATAAATGGATTCCCCTGGCGCAATTCCCTCAAGCTTACCAGCAATATTCATATCACCATCAAGTGTATAAACGTTGTTGCGAGATGTTCCATCCCATGAATTCCCTTGAGTTGTCGCAATACGGAAATAACCATCGTATTCATCCATTGAGAATTGATTCAAGATAGTTCCAGGAACACGCCCTTTTGAAACATATTCAATGTCGTTATCATTCAAAGCAAACTTGTAAACATTCGTAGAAGTATTTGAACTTCTATAACTCCATGAAGTGGAAGCAACATACAAGTTATCACGAGAAGAATAAATATTTTCACTTGTTCCAAGCATTACCTCTTTTTGAATTTTTGCATCCTTATCATTAATTGGAATCCCAACTACAATCATATAATTGCTAGATTCAATATTTGGAATGTATTTAACATCCCCGCATCCACAAATAGGCTCTGATTCCTCTTCCCCATCTTTATATCTTGGCATAATTTCATCAGCTTCCAAGATGTCGTCAAATGCATAAAATGCATATCTATTAAAAACAACATAAACCATATCATCTACTTTTCTTGATTGAGAATAGTCCCCCTCAAATTCTAAAGTACGAAATTCAATAATATTTGTCTTATCTGAAATATCAAAAATATAAACTTTCGACAAACTACCTCCGTAATAAGGATATCGTGCAATTCCAAGATTATCACGCAATGGGTATGGATAAGCATAATAAGACCCTCCAATTACAACCAGTTTATCACCATCAACATACATTTCTTCAGGATGAAAATTCTCATCTCCAAATGTCACTGCATCAAGTTCCCGCATTTTATCTGGAAGGTAAGCATCAATCACACGCACCGTATCCCCTTTCACAACATAAATATACTTTCCATCAGTTTTTACTATATCAGCTTCATCAACTCCCTCTACTTGAACATTAGTCGTAGAATACTCAGCGCTCCCCTCAGACTCTTCTGCAACGGCTCCAGCAGTTTTTGTTGCAGTGTCCATAGTCGCTTCAGGCAATGCCATCATAACTATGTCATCTTCATAAAAAGAACGATAATAATCATTATCAGCTTCAAATTTTTCCTTAAGCTCATTACAACTATTCACTGTATGAACAAGTTGTGCCTCAGTCTCTTCTTTTAAATCTTCGTAATTTCCAGTCGATAAATTTTGATCCGTTTGAACGCGCCACATGATCTCAGCCATCTCACCCCTGTTGATATAATGATCAAAAGTTCCAACAGTTTGTGGAATTGCCTCCTCTGCCTCTAACGCCTTCACGTATTTCTCATACCACTCAGCATTCAAAGCATCATCCTTTGCAAGCTTCAACCCTTCAGTCACAACTTTTCCAGATTCAACAAAGTTAATGGGACGCTCAGGTTTAAAAGTTCCATCTGGATATCCTTGAACAAGTCCAAGATCCTTAGCTTTACAAACATAAGGGGCGAACCATTGATCAGTCACATCCGGAAAACAATTCCCTCCTTCAGGAATTTCCCCTCTCTCAATCAAAGTTATCTTCGTGAACTCAGCACGATTAATAATATTATCAGGACGATAAGTATCATCCTCATACCCTTCGATAGTGCCTTCGTCTTGAAGGTAATAAATCGCATCTGAGTACTCGTAAGAAGCATCAACATCTGCAAAACTTACAGATTCTGCACTTGCAGTACCAAAACTCACAAAAGCACCCATCAAAAGTGCAAGTGTAAGCATTCCTGCAAACATCTTTTTCATTGCCATGTATAAAATGGTTATAAAATCACACCATCTACAATTATACCTACATTCCCAAATTACAAAACCCCATTGACGACTAGGCGGCATATTGTCCAATTACCAAAGGAAAGCCCAGTAACATATTGACTTTACCCTCTTTTTCAATATAATACTCCTGGCGCAATTTGACGCCATTTATTTTTATTAAAAAGGTTAACTAGTTAATTATGAGTAACGACCTAAAAAACCTGAGAAACATTGGTATTATCGCACACATCGATGCTGGTAAAACTACTGTTACTGAACGCATTCTATATTACACAGGTAAAAAGCATAAAATCGGTGAAACTCACGATGGTGGAGCGGACATGGACTGGATGGAGCAAGAGAAAGAACGTGGAATTACAATTACATCTGCTGCAACAACATGTTTTTGGAAAAATATTCGTATCAATATCATTGATACTCCAGGGCACGTTGATTTTACAGCTGAAGTAGAAAGAGCTCTTCGTGTACTTGATGGAGGAGTTATTGTATTTGATGGATCTCAAGGTGTAGAGCCACAATCTGAAACTGTTTGGAGACAAGCTGATAAGTATGATGTCCCACGTATGGCTTTCATCAACAAGATGGATAAAATGGGGGCTGATTTCTACATGAGTTTGGATTCAATTCACAAAAGATTAAATCCAAAAGCCGTTGCTATCCAACTTCCAATCGGATCTGAAAGTGATTTTTCTGGTGTGATCGATCTAGTTGAACAAAAAGCATATAAATTCGAAGGTGATTACGGTATGAACGTAATTGCAATGGAAATTCCTGAAGACATGAAAGATAAAGTTGCTGAATTCAGAAATATCATGATTGAAAAAGTAGCTGAATGCGATGATGATTTAATGGAAAAATACTTAGACGGGCAAGAATGTTCAATTGAAGATATCAAGAAAGCAATAAGAAAAGGAACAGTTAACAATCTTATTTATCCTGTACTATGCGGAACCGCACTACAAAATAAAGGTATCCAATTGATGCTTGATTGTGTAGAAGCTTATCTGCCATCACCACTAGATATCCCAGCTATCAAAGGTACTAATCCAGATACAAATGCTGAAGAAGACAGACCAGCAGATGACACAAAACCATTCGCTGCACTTGCATTTAAGATCGCTACTGACCCTTATGTAGGTAAAGTATGTTTCTTCCGTGTATATAGTGGAAAACTTCAAGCTGGAAGTTACGTCTTGAATACTTCATCTGGGAAAAAAGAACGTATCGGACGTATTCTCCAAATGCATGCAAATAGTCGTGAAGAAATTAAAGAAGTACACGCTGGTGATATCGCTGCAACCGTTGGTTTAAAAGCAACAACAACTGGTAATACTTTGTGTGATGAATCGCATCCAATTATCTTGGAATCAATTGAATTCCCAGAGCCTGTTATTTCGATTGCTATTGAACCAAAAACTAAATCAGATCAAGAAAAAATGGGTATCGCGCTTCAAAAACTTGCGGAAGAAGATCCAACATTTAGAGCTCGTTCAGACGAAGAAACTGGACAAATTATCATTTCAGGAATGGGTGAGCTTCACCTTGAAATCATCGTTGATCGTATGAAAAGAGAATTCGGAGTTGAAGCAAATGTTGGTAAACCACAAGTTGCATACAGAGAATCTCTTCAAAATGAAGTTGAAATCGAAGAAAAATATTCAAAGCAGAGTGGTGGACGTGGACAATATGGACATGTACTTATGCGCATTATACCACAAGCCCCTGGAGCAGGATTCGAATTCGTTGATAAAATTACTGGAGGAAAGATCCCTAAAGAATATATCCCTGCAGTTGGTAAGGGAGTTGCAGAAGCAATGACACGTGGAATAATCGCTGGATATCCAGTGGTTGATGTTAAAGTTGAACTTTATGACGGATCTTATCATGATGTGGATTCATCAGAATTGGCATTCAAGATTGCAGGTTCAATCGGTTTCCAAAACGGAGCAAGAAAGGCAAACCCTGTTTTACTTGAGCCAGTAATGAAAGTTGAAGTTGTAACTCCAGAAGATTACTTCGGAGATGTAATGGGAAACATTTCATCTAGAAGAGGACAAATCACTGAGAGTGGAGACAGAGGAGCCACAGCTAAATTTATCAAAGCTGATGTGCCTCTATCAGAAATGTTTGGATACACTACTGACTTACGTTCAATGACACAGGGACGAGCTTCATCTTCAATGGAATTCGGACACTACGCTAAAGTCCCAGGAAATGTTGCAGAAAAAGTTATTGCTGAACGTGCTGGAACATTTAGCAAGAGAGCATAAGCTCAAAAAATGCTTGCTTTTAAAAGGCAAGTTAGCTAATATCACTTAGCATTTGGGAAGAACCTCATGGTCCTACCAATTGCGCAAAATAATTTATACCATTAATAACCCAATCACATGGCTGATCAAGAAAAATTTGATAGAAGCAAGCCTCACGTGAATGTTGGTACTATCGGTCACGTGGACCATGGTAAAACAACACTTACTGCTGCTATCACAGCTGTAGCTGCGGCACATTTTGGAGGAAACAATAAGACTATTGCTTTCGACCAAATTGACAACGCCCCAGAAGAAAGAGAAAGAGGTATTACTATTGCCACTTCTCACCAAGAGTACACAACTGACAAGAGGCATTATGCTCACGTTGACTGTCCAGGTCATGCCGATTACGTAAAGAACATGATTACTGGAGCAGCTCAAATGGATGGAGCGATTCTAGTAGTATCTGCTGCAGACGGACCAATGCCACAAACTCGTGAACATATCCTACTTGCTCACCAAGTAAACGTTCCTTATATCGTTGTTTTCTTAAACAAGATGGATCAAGCTGATCCTGAAGTTGCTGAACTTGCAGAAATGGAAGTACGTGATCTTCTTACAAAATATGAATATCCAGGAGATACTATCCCTGTAATTAAAGGATCTGCTCTTAAAGCTCTTGAAAACCCATCAGGGCCAGATGCAGCACCAATTGTTGAACTTCTTAAAGCTCTTGATGATTACATTCCTGAGCCAAAACGTGAGATCGACAAACCTTTCCTAATGCCAGTTGAAGACGTCTTCTCAATTAAAGGACGTGGAACTGTAGCGACTGGAAAAATTGATACAGGTATCGTTAATGTTAACGATGAAGTTGAAATCGTTGGAATTAAAGACACTCGAAAAGTTGTAGTAACTGGAGTTGAGATGTTCAAAAAACTTCTTGATGAAGGTCGTGCTGGTGACAACGTTGGTCTTCTTTTAAGAGGTATCAACAGAGAAGAAATTGAGCGTGGACAAGTTATCGCAAAACCAGGAACTATTAAACCTCACACTAAATTTGAATCTGAGGTTTATATCCTAACTAAAGAAGAAGGTGGAAGACACACTCCTTTCTTCAAAGGTTACAAACCACAATTCTATATCAGAACAACTGACGTAACTGGTTCTATCGAGTTGCCAGCTGATGTTGAAATGGTAATGCCTGGTGATAAAGTAAACATGAAAGTTGAACTTGGAACACCAATCGCCCTTGACGAAGGACAAAGATTTGCGATTCGTGAAGGTGGACGAACAGTTGGAGCTGGAGTTGTAGCAAAGATCTTCGAATAACAGTTTCGCCAATTTCGCGCAAGCGAAATCTCCTGCGAGATTTAGAAATGAAATATAGTCCTAGTCGAAAAACCCTACCAGAAATGGCGGGGTTTTTCTTTTAGTTTTGCAAATGCAAAACTAGGGCGTGATCCACTCTTGACTTTAAACCAAAATCCAATAGAATACTGAAGCAAACAAAATTCAAGTCTTGATATTAAGGCTTGAGTCCCCAAATTTCTGGGGGCACATCTCGAAATTCAAACACGAACATGGAAATGTTTAGATGCCGAGATGTTAGTCTCGGTATTTTTTAAACCAATACGATATGTCAGCAAAGCAAAAAATCAGAATTAAGCTAAGAGCTTACGATCACAAAATCATCGATGACAGCGCAAAACTAATCATCGACGCAGCAGTAAAAACTGGAGCAATCATCAATGGTCCAATTCCTCTACCAACAAAAATCGAAAAATACACTGTTAACAAATCAACTTTCGTTCACAAAACATCACGTGAACAATTTGAAATGCGAACTCACAAAAGACTTATTGATATTACAGAGACAACTCCAAAAACTATCGAATCTCTATCGAACCTAAGCCTACCAGCTGGAGTTGATATCGAAATCAAAATGTTAGTTGCTAGCGGACAATAATTCGCAAGCCAATTTGCAGTTTCTTAGAAAATGTCGCCCCGGGGCGGAAATAGAATAAACTTTGAAAAGATCTCACTTGATAACGTGGGGTCTTTTTTTAGCATAAGAAAGCGACCCGTCTAGCAAACGAAGCCTTTTTAGAGCGAAAAATCAATTCGATCTCCCATTACCGCGGCCTCCGGCCGCGTAATATTCACCTGGAAGAAAGCAACAATCTGTGCCGCAAACTCTCGTACATTATAAAATCCCTGCCCAACATATTCCTGACGCACCGCATCCAAACCAACCACATCAACCCCAAGCCCACGGCAAGTATAAAGCGCCCTATACAAATGATAACGCTGCGTGACAAGCACCGCCTCATCAATTCCAAAAATATATTTTGCGCGATAACAAGTATCATAAGTCCGCCTTCCAGCATAATCCAAAACAATCGCCTCATCCGGAACACCACGCGCAACAGCAAAAAGCCTCATTACCTCTGGCTCATTATAATGCGTCACACGATTATCCCCTGACATCAAAATCATATCTACCTTCCCCTCTTTGTATAAAT
>JAHJMX010000075.1 GCA_018821175.1 Patescibacteria group bacterium | reverse complement strand
CCCGATAAGTTTATCACCAATGTTTTGAGATGACATAAAGAAAGAAGTTAAAGATTTTTTAAAAAGTTTTTAATTTTTTTCTGAAAAAACAACTACATTTGGCACGCGCACAATACTATCTTCTTCTACATTAATTCTACTCCTATGTACAATAATACCTGAAGATGGTCCTCCATCAAGGTTTAAAACATATTCAAAATCGATATCCGTATCTATTAAGGCTTCCATCAGCGCATAAAGCGTAATATTAAAATCATCAACAATAATTATATAAAAATACCCATCGTGGTCAGTTCCAACCGCAGTTCGACGCCCTAATTTACCGGAATCTGCCGTAATTGCGCGCACAGAATCCTGGATAAAAAATGGATAACTTTGGAGTCCATATTCAAGTTCTTCACCAGTTACAAGCGGATCTTTTGAAAGATCCCGAATCGAAATTTGATCATCCTCAATAAGCAAAAGCCCTGATCTCTGTTGATCAAAAAGCCTTTCCCCTATGCGATTAAAGTCGACTTTTAAATAACCAGAAGGCGTATAATCTTCATGAAAATATCCACCATTAATCACGATTGCTGCATCCAAATTCTCTGCCCAATCTGCAAGATAATGTGGAGATTCTATATCATTTTCCAAACTAATTTCGTAACGACCAGGAGTAATACGATAAATTTCAATAGTTCCATCAACAGTTTCAGTTTCATATTTGATTTCCATAGTCGCCAAACTATCGTCAACCTCATACCAACCGTCTCCAAATACAGGCATAATTGGGATAATCAAGTCATCAACCATTTCTCCAACACTTTCGTAATGTGAAAGTGTGAAAACACCGAATCCGACCAAAAATAATACGACTAAAGCAATAAATTTTCTCATGCGCGTATATTACCCATAATTTATCGCTTAATCAAACTGATTTAAGTGTTTTTTTGATACTTTTTGAAAATAACATAAGAATATATAATTGGAACCAGCGCAGCAATGGCAACACAACCCATAAAAACAGGGAATACATACCATTGCACCACCCCCTCTATAATAGTTACAAACCCGGCAATAAAGAAAAGATATGCAGCAAGTCTGTGTGTTTTATTCCAAACCTCTTCATTATCTAAAGTCCACGGAGTCTTAACTCCCACAAAGTAATTTTGACGTATTTTGCCTAAATAATTCCCAATCACCATAAAAAGCACACCAATACCACTAAAAATAAACGGAATTATTGAGACCTCTGGATGAAAGGTAAGATAAAGTGTCACAAAATACAGATATGCAAAGAAAATCACTATAGTTGCTTGCAATATAATCCATGATTTTTTGAAAAGTTCATAATTTTCGCGACGCGGATCAATTCTGCTCAAAAACGGGAACATTAAGGTAATCGCAAGTGTAATTGATGGAAAAACAATTATCGCCATATTTTTATCCATATAGTTATCAATTTCACCAGCGATATTCCAGTGCATTGGCATTTGCGCCGGCAAACTGTCTAACAAAACAAATCCAGCAATGTACATAAGACCAACTATTGCGAGTTGAAATAAGAATGGCCATGAAAAGATTTTTTTCGTATTTTTATCTTCCATATTTTTTTTTAGTTTAAAGTTATTTTTTAAAAAGACCTATGAAAAGTTTTAAAACCTCATCCATCACTGATGTATTCAGAGAATAATGTATAAACTGACCTTTGCGCTCTGTTACAACTAAATCTGCGCGTTTTAAAATGTCTAAATGATGAGAAAGTGAAGCATCAGTAAAATCGAAATGCTGCTTAATATCTTTTACTGGCATGTCCCCTTTTTTTAGGATAGTTAATATTTGTCGCCTGCTTGGGTCTGAAAGTGCTTTGAAAACTTTGTCCATATATTTCGATATTTAGATAACTGTCTAAATATTAAACCCCGAAGAAAAGAAAGTCAAGAACAAAGTAATATAACAAACCAAAATCGCCGACTCTTATTATCGCATTAATGCTCCACCTATCATTCCAGCTGCAAGTCCTGTGCCTACTGACCCTCCTGAATTACCTGCCATCATTTCAAGGTTTGTCATGGCATTGCCAGCATAGAGTTCTTGGTACTGCCCAGGTTTCGCCCCATTTTTATATCCATGTACTTTCTCATGCAAACCGTGAAGTTCATGAATGGCCTTATCCAATTCGTAATCAGAATCAATTGATTTAAAGCGACCAAAAGTTTTCATTACACTCCCGGCCAAAGCGCCAAGCGCGCCAACTTTCATAGCAGCCCATGCACCTCCACCAATAAGCGCTGCTATCCCAACTCCAGGCATTGCAGTCATCCCAATGCCCATTGTAGTTTTTGCCACCATAGCATACCCGCCAAGAGCAGCACCAACTCCAGCTGTCGCAACAGCTTCACCAGTAGCTTCTAATTTGTCACCTTTCCCATATGTTTTCGATATTTTGTCGTGATTCAACAAATCCATATAACGTTTTTCACGCATATTCTCCGGCAATTTCATGTAGGTTTCTTCAATATTTGCCATTAACTCTCTGAATTTTTTACTTGCACTAATTTTCTTCAAAGAAGAATAAATCGGGATCCCCATAAATTTATTTTTCGAACTAAGATTCCGGTATTTCTGAGCTTGTTCAAGGGCATCTTCAATAGCACCAGAAAGCATATCCAGCACTTCATGGACCTGATAATCCAAATTATTAGTTTCTCCATATTCTGCGATGCGGTTTTTTAACTTTGCATTTTCACTTTTTTCAAGTTGGCTTGCGGAAATAGTTTCAGTACCTAACGATTCCTTTAAACTCGGGTTCTGGTTTGCAATATGGGCATCCAGACGACCTTCATAAGAATCCAAATCATCAGTTGCACTTTCAGGAATTGCATACACATGATCGGTAGCCTCTGCATATCGACCTTTATTTAAATCAGACGAGAACTCGTCAATTTGCGATCCTTGAGCCTGTGGTCTCACATCCTCACGATCCCATTCTGGACCTCTATATTTAAATTGGTTTTCTCCCATCTTATTTTGATTTAAATATTTAATTTTTGTTTTATTGCAGCAATCTCATCTTGATCCTGGAATCCTTTGCGAAACTCTTCCATGCTTTCAGATTCATGCGCAAGCACTGCTCCCAGTTTTTGATATTTAGCAAGGATCCCAAGCTTCTCGAGAATACGTTGCTTCTGTGAACTTTGATTGTTTTTGTTGTCTTGATTATCTTGATTTGCCATTTTGGTTTTGTTTTTGTATTTTTGCTAATCTTACATTTAACATTATACTATATTTTACCATATTAGGCAAACGCCGCGCCGCATATCTGTTGGCTTTTAAGCTTGATGAAAAGTTGAATTGAAATTACAAAAAACCAACAATTTAACAATTGTTGGGAATATGGTGCCGCGGGGCGGAATTGAACCACCGACACGAAGATTTTCAGTCTTCTGCTCTACCACTGAGCTACCGCGGCTTAACCTAAAATAAACATAAAGATCGAGACCAAGCAAAAAAAAGTATAATGTCAGACTTTCAAGATATCAAGCCGAAATCACTTTTCGCGATCAAAGCTACCCAATAATATCATTTAAACAAAGTTCAATCTCTTCTTCCAAAGATGCTTCTTTATTTTCTGCCTCCACATCACCACTTTCATTTCCATCAGCATGAGGGAACATTTCCTCAACCATACTATCTATATCCTCATATTCACTATCATCACTAGACGCCCCTATCTCTCCAGAAATTTCATCAAAAGACTTCAATGCTCCTAAACAAGCTGCTTCAGCAGCTTCAATCTCAAGAACTTTAAGTTCAATATCCTCACGAATTCTTTTGAGTTCAGTTGCAATTTCTTCTTCTTCTCCATTTTCAATAATAACTTCACAAATAGCATCATCATTCTCAAAAGCTTCACGAAATTCATCAGTATTATTACTAAGTTTTGATAATTTTTTCGCAAGCTCATCTTGTATATCTTCTAATGAGATAAGTTCCGAAAGTAATTCTTGCTGCTTTTTAGCCCAATTATTTTCTTGAGGATTTGGATTTATAGGTGCTTCTCTTTCCATAATTCAACAAATAGTTTTTGTAGTGTGGAATATATATCAACAAAATTATTAAAACAAGGTTTGTTCACTTGCAATAAACCCGTCAGCTTCGTCTTTTTTCAACAATTTTATTTTTTTTATATTTGCTTCTGTTAAATTTTCGCCGCGATTTTTTTTAATTTCGATAATTTTTTCAAGCTGCGCTTTGGAAATCAAAATTCTTTCAAGTGCAAGTTTTAAATTTTCATTGGTTTTTTCGGCAAACATTATGTAATTCCCACAATTACTACAATCAACTCTTATCATTTTAGAATCAGGCATAAAACTAAGCACACCATTAACATTTTTCCCACATTTTTTACAATTATATTTACCCTTTCCATTCTCGCCTTTGATTGGCTTAACATCTGTTTCTTTTTGCTTATATGACTCTTCCACGGCAATTTTATCTACACGCTCATTTATTTCATTCCCAGCATGACCTTTTACCCAATTCCAATTGATTTTAATCCCAGCTTTCATGATTTTTCCAAGTTCAGCATCAAGCTCAGCCCACAACTCAATATTAGCCTTTTTCTTCCACCCTTGCGTAATAGAATTAAGAACATAACTAGAGTCCGAATAAATATCTACTATCTCATCTTTAACATTATTATTACACCATTTTACTGCCTCCAAAATAGCCTTCATCTCCATTCTGTTGTTTGTAGTAACCGCTTCCCCTCCACGTAGCACAATCTCGTCTCCCAAAGCCCCTTTTGTATTCATTTGGCGAATAATTGCGCCATACCCTCCACGTCCCGGATTATTCAAGCAACTTCCGTCTGTGTAAATTGCGATTTTTGAGCTATGCGAATTCATTCTAACCATATGTAATTGTATAAGGGCACCTTGAGTTTACACTAAAAATCTAGTACATTGACATCTGTTATAGTATCAACTTTGATACAAAATGAAAGAATTTTTTAATTCTTGCAAATTATGCCAAGTGAATTAATACTTTTAGTTCTTATTTCGCTCGCCCCAATTGTTATCCTTATCTGGTATTTTGACCATCTAGATAAGATACAAAAAGAGTCGCGCAGATTACTTTGGAGTATTTTCGCATGGGGAGTTTCAATGACAGTTGTGGCAGGAATAGCAGAATACTTTCTCGAAACTAATGTTCTCCCTTTGATTCCGGGGACATATTTCAAGCTATTTGTTTTAATGTTTATTTTTGTCGCAGGTGTAGAAGAAGGCCTAAAATATTGGGTTGTGAAAAAGAAAGCCTACGATCATCCTGCTTTCAACGAATATTTTGATGGGATAATTTACGCCGTCATGGCGAGTTTAGGATTTGCGGCATTAGAAAATGTATTTTATGTAACTGAGTATGGCTTTTACATCGGCGCATTCAGAGCCATTACAGCAGTTCCAGCACATGCAATGTTTGGTGCAATAATGGGTTATTATATAAGTTTGGCACGTCACAGCAAAGATTCTAAACTTGAGAAAAAATACTTATTTAAAGGAATTTTTTTAGCAATCGCTCTACATGGAATTTATGATTTTTTACTTGTGATGGGTGTAACAGAACCCCCAATAAACCTTACTGTCATTCTAGTCATCCCATTCTTGCTCGCAATGGCATTAAACGTAAAATGGAAAATCGCACATTTGCATTTTTTAGATAAAGCAAAAGGCGTTATTGAGCCGCTAAAATGGACAATCTCGCGATACATCAAAGCTTTTTTTGGACTCGGGATCTTCACGATTGGAACCCTTGCAGCTCTTGCTATACTCCTAAGTTTGTTTAGTGGAGATCCAGAAATTCAATCAATTTTTGCAGAAGGTGAATTTAGCATAGTTGGAACTGGGATTTTTGTTGCAATTATGTGGATAATCGCTTATCTTTTGCTAGCCGACAAACGCACTTCTAAGCAATAATTTGAAATTATGAAAATATTGAAAAAAATCTGGAGCGGATTCAAGAAAGGTTGGATGAAATTTGCTCATGTATTGGGTAAAATTAACACAACAATATTACTTTCAATTGTATATTTCTTGATAGTTGGTGTTTATGCAATCGTCACGCGTATTTTCAAACTAATTACTTTGCCATTCAAAAAAAATAAGGAAACATATTGGATCATTCGCAAAGATAAGTTTGACATAGAATCTTTAAAACATCCTTTCTAATGAACGAAAACAACCTTCAAAAGGATATCTATATACTTGGTATCTCTTGTTTTTATCACGATGCTGCTGCTGCTCTAATCAAAAATGGAGAAGTAATTGCTGCTGCTCAGGAAGAACGCTTTACGAGAAAAAAACAAGATGATGGATTCCCAACAAATGCGATTAATTATTGTTTAGAATTTGCAGGGATTGAAGCCAAAGATCTTCATTCAATTGCTTATTACGAGAAACCTTTCGTTAAATTCGAACGATTACTTTATAGCTATATTAAAACATGGCCAATCGGGCTTAATTCTTTCTTGAAAGCTATGTCAGTTTGGTTGAAAGAAAAATTGTGGATTCCATCTACAATTAAAAAAGAACTTAAATATGATGGCGATATTTTTTATGTTGAACATCATTTGTCTCATGCCGCGAGTGCATATTTTGCATCCCCATTTGAAAAAGCTGCGATTTTAACAATTGATGGTGTCGGAGAATGGGCAACTACAACTTGTGCAATTGCTAATGAAAATAAAATTGAAATAACTAAGGAAATACATTTCCCGGATTCACTCGGACTTTTATATAGTGCTTTTACATATTATTTAGGATTCAAGGTGAATAGTGGAGAATACAAAGTAATGGGGCTTGCTCCTTATGGACAGCCAAAATATGCCGATCAAGTCCGTAAATTAATTGATGTAAAAGATGATGGAAGCTTTAAATTAAATATGAAATATTTTGCATATGAGCATGGGCTTCGCATGACAAACAAGCATTTCCACAAACTTTTTGGGGCAGAACCACGCAAAGCAGAAACACCAATTGATCAAAGAATTTTTGACATTGCATCTAGTTTACAACAAGTTCTTGAAGAAATTATTTTGAAAATGGCAAATAAATTGCAAGAAGAAACTGGGATGGAAAATCTTTGCCTAGCCGGAGGAGTTGCTTTGAACTGCGTTGCAAATGGAGTATTACTTCGAGAATCTAAATTTAAGAACATTTATATACAACCCGCTGCCGGAGATGCAGGAGGAGCTGTTGGCGCTGCATTTTTGATTGCAAATACAATCGCAAATCAAACTGGGCAAAAACATCCATACAAAATGGATCACGTTTATCTTGGCCCTGATTTCTCACCAGAAAAAATTCGAGAAATGCTTGAGTCTCAAGGCGTTAAATATGAAATAATTGATGATGAAATATTGTTCGATAAAGTTGCAGATGATATAGATGCTCAGAAAGTTGTTGGCTGGTTTCAAGGGAGAATGGAATATGGTCCACGTGCACTTGGAAATCGAAGTATTGTTGCTGATGCTCGTAACAAAGAAAATTGGCAAAGAGTTAATTTGAAAATCAAATTCCGTGAAAGCTTCAGGCCGTTTGCCCCAACAATTATGGAAGAATATTTAAATGAATATTTTGATATTGAAACACCAACTCCATTCATGTTGATGGTTGCTCAGGTAAAGAAAAATACTGTGCCAGCAATCACACATGTCGACAATTCAGCTCGCATTCAAAGCGTAAGTCGAAGTGAAAATGAAAGATATCACAAATTAATATCAGCATTTAACGATAAAACCGGAACTCCTGTAATTATCAACACCTCATTTAATGTTAGAGGAGAGCCAATTGTCTGCACGCCGGAAGATGCACTTAAGTGTTTTTTGAGAACAGATATGGATATTCTTGTCCTTGGGAATCACGTTATCGACAAAGAACAAATTGATGGAGAAAAATTGCGTGATAAAATTAATGGAGAAGAAAAGTTCGATATGGATTAAACCTTAAAAATAGATTCGAAATGAAATTTCTTAAAAATTTAGGGATAAATATTGGAATCACTTTGATAATGTTGTTGGTAGTTTTTGTAATTGGCGAAATAGTGAGCCGAAGCATTTTCAAATTCCAAACTGGGGGGGCAACAGCGATACATTTACAAATTTTTGAAGGAAGTGACATTTATGGCTGGAGCCACAACCCTGGAGCAGTAGATTATTACGGGTATGGCAACCCAACTCCTGAAATCAAGATAAATTCACTTGGATTTCGCGATGATGAAATCCCATTGGAAAAAAGTGAAAATGAAAAAAGAATTGTCGTAACAGGAGATTCATTTACTTTTGGAATGGGAGTAACACATGAAAACACTTTCACAGAAATATTGGAAGAAAATTTAAATGCAAAAAATGATGGTAATTCATATAACGTAATCAATACTGGCTCAATCGGATATACAATAGACAATGAATACTTAGTGCTTAAAGAAAAAGCCCTACAGCTTGACCCCGACATGGCAATTGTAGCTTTCTTTACAGGAAACGACGTTACTGAACTTCGCAGACATGAATGGATAACAGATAATAACGGCGTTCCAACAAAACTTGTTGATGTAAAACATTATGTAGATGAAGAAAATCGATTAAGATACAAAGGTGAAGATGAGCCAATATCTTATTTTTGGAATTTTTTGTATAAAAGATTGCTTATTCTAGAGAAGAAAATGGGGATTAATGAATCAACAGAACCAACTTTAACTTGGCCGGCATATTTAGATCCTAGTGACCCAAATGGCGATCCACGAGTCCCAGCATTTTGGGATAAAATTGAAATCGTACTTGCACAAATGAAAAAAGATCTCGACGAAAAAGGCATTAAATTAGTTGTAGTTGCAATCCCAATGGACGTTCAAACAAACAAAAAATATTGGGGAAAATATTCAGAAATATATTTTGATAATGAAGCATATGAAAAAAACCGCCCACAAACAAAATTAGCGGAGCTTTGCACGGAGTATGAAATTGACCTGATTGATCTTCTACCTTATTTTAGAGAAGTTCCAGATACACAATATTTATATTTTGAATCAATTGATCCACATTGGACAAATGAAGGACACCAAATGGCCGCTGATATAATTATGGAAAATCTACCCATTTAACTAATTTTTACATTAAAATGAGCAAACTAAAAACAATTAAGGATTTATTTTTATATATTGGGAAAAAGAAAAAATGGTGGCTCGCTCCACTTTTGATCATACTTTTGATGCTTGGTGCACTAATTGTTTTTACTGAAGGATCTGCGCTCGCCCCATTCATTTATACATTATTTTAGTTGCATATTTTGTAATTTGTGTTTTTGTAACAAATTGTGCGACTTCTCGTTTTAAATTTGTGCGTAAAAATTTTTTTTTAACCCTTACATAATGAAAAAAGCACTAACAAGAATTATGGCTGTAATCGCCTTGAGTTCTTTGCTTTTTGTGCAAATGGCATCTGCTACTGTAGAATCGACAGATTCTGGGTATACTGATGATCCAAGCACTGCCGTTCCTCTAGAAGCTTCTATCAATGAAGCAGGAACTGTTGATCTAAGTTGGACAGCTTATGCTGGAGAAAATTTCAAGTACTACAAGATAGTACAATCACAGGATGTTGTTGAACCAAAATATCCTGAAGATAGTTACATTTCATATACTGAAGATGTAAACTCTCTTTCTTATACAACCACAGTCGACGAAGCCCCTGAAGGACTAAATTATTATAGTCTTTGTGTCGTACTTGAAGGATCTATCAGAGGATGTACTTCTATCTCAATTGAAGTACCAGCTCGTGAAGCAACTACTGAAGAAGCTACTCCTGTAGAGGAAGAGGTTGCTGTTGACCCTTATACTGATGATGAAACTATTGTCATCACTCTAGAGGGATCTTTAAATGATCTTGGAAAAGCGGAACTTTCTTGGACTGGATACGAAGGTGGAGATTTGAAATGGTATAAGGTTGTGCATTCACAAACAAATGCAGAGGCTGTTTATCCAACAGACGGATATATTGCAGTTTACAGTGATCCAACTGTAACTGAATATACTCACACTGATGTTCCAGCTGGAACAAATTATTACCGTGTTTGCGTAATTACAGACAGTGATATGCGTGGATGCAGCAACACAGTAACTCTTGAAAAAGAAGTAGCTACTGCTGAACCTGCAACTTTTGCTGATACTGAAGGACATTGGGCACAAGCTTATATTGAAGACCTTGCTACAAAAAATGTTGTAGAAGGAACTGATGGAATGTTCGAGCCTAATAAAAATGTACTTCGTGCTGAAGCTACAAAAATGGTTATCATTGGACTTGGATTTGAAGAAACAACTTGCGATGCAACAATTTTCCCTGATCTAAATAGCGGAGATTGGTTCTGCGGAGTTGTAACAATTGCTTATAAAAAAGGTATTCTTACAGGTGATGGAGGTAAACTTTATCCAGCTAGAAATATGACTCGTGCTGAAGCTGTAAAAATTCTTTTGGAAACAAAAGGAATCACTCCTCCAGCAGTAACTGAAAATCCATTCTCAGATGTAAACAAAGATGCTTGGTATGCGCCATATGTATACAAAGCTTCAATCCTTGGATATGTTGAAGGCACAAATGGAATGTTCGAGCCTAACAGAGAAATCACAAGAGCTGAACTTGCAAAGATCGTTTCACTAGCTTCTAACTAAGAGAATCTAGATTTAAAAAATAGGGAGTCACAATTATGAGTGGCTCCCTATTTTTAAATTATTATTTTTAAATCCTATTTTTTTGAAGGATCTTCAAGAGCACCTAATAAATTCTTTAATTTAGTCTCTACACTTGGCCCTTTTGGTTTTAATGATTTTCTTCTACGTTTAGCCTCAACTAATCCTTGAACAGCCATTGCCTTAGGGATTTCTGTATCAAATAATGTTTTTTCTGGGACTTTTGTATCTGCCTCAGGTTCAGGTAATTCTGGTTCAGTTTCTGGTTCTGGAACTTGGGCTGTTGATTCTGTTTCAGATTCAGATTCAATTTCAGTTTCAGGTTTTGGTTCAGGTTCTGGCTTAGCCGTTCCCTTTAATTTTTCACTAAAATCATTTAGCTGAGCTAATAAATTATCATTAT
>JAHJMX010000074.1 GCA_018821175.1 Patescibacteria group bacterium | reverse complement strand
TGATTGTGCAGTTTTATATTTTGCTTCCGTTTTTGATGTGGCTTTTCAAAAAATATCGCCCAATGCGTGTGTTACTTGCTTGCATGGGTTTGAGTTTTGTTTATCGTTATGCGATTTCTGTGATGACGAACGCATCGCCAGTTGGCGTTAATGAAGCGCATATTTGGCTTTTCGTTATGTTCCCATCGCGTCTTGCTGAATTTGCACTGGGAATGTATTTGGCGCTCGAAATCAATCATGCGAAAATTTTCACAAAACTTTCATTCAGTTTGCCGATGATTGCGCTCGGATTCCTAACGCTCGGCAATGTACACACAATGTTTATGTCAGATTTCTTGTTTGGTGCTGGTGGGGTGATGCTTGTTTATGCCATGGTCAAGCCGATGAATGGATTTGTGAAAAAAATCCTTGATGCTATTGGACGAAAATCATACATAATTTACCTTTACCATGAGCCGATTATGGGATTGATTCTAAAATTTATATTTCCGAGGTGGATTAATTAAACTAAATGAATTCAAAATATTATGCTTATTTAGCGCGCTGCAGTGATAATAGTTTGTATGCTGGTTATACGACTAACTTGGAGGATCGCGAAATTGCACACAATGCAGGCAAAGGCGCGCGCTATACATCTATGCGCCGCCCAGTCAAAATTGTGTACTCCGAGTCATTTGGGACGAAATCAGATGCGATGAAGCGTGAATATCAATTCAAGCATATTTCCAAAAAAGAAAAAGAAAATTTAATTGTTGGGGATTTGTAAGGTCCCAATATGCATATTGAAAAGCCATTTATTGCGTTTTACAGTGTATATGGATATAATTTTAGAAGTGGATATAAATAAACTATAATATGAAAATCATAATTGTTGGGGGGAATGCTACTGGATTGACGTTGGCGAATTTGCTTGGAGAGGAGCACGATATTACTATTATTGAGCAGGATGAAGAAGTTGCGAAAAAAACAGCAAATGAAATATCGGCTTTAGTTATACATGGTGATGGGACTGATATGTCGATTTTAAATGAGGCTGGATTAAAGGAGACAGATGCCATTATTACTACAACTGATGATAAGACAAATTTGATGATTTGCGAAATAGCGAAAAGTGAAAAGATTGAAAAAATCATTTCATTGGTTAGTGACCCTCAGAATGAAGAGCTTTTCACAAAACTTGGTATTACTCGTCTAGTATCTGTTGTTGGAACAAATGTTACCGCTATCAAGAGACAACTTTCTCGTGTAGGTGATGAAAGAATCATCGCTCAATTGGGGGAGGGTAAAGTTCAAATTGTGGAACTTAATGTTTCAGCCAAAAGCAAAATTGTCGGGAAAACTCCTGAATTGAATGGTGCAAGGATTGCCGCTATATATCGAAGCGGAGAAATGATAATCCCTAGTGAAGATACTTTAGTAGAGGAAAGTGATGTTGTTTTGGTAGTTGTTAAAACAGAAGATTTGCCTCTTATTATAGATATTATTCAAGGAAAATGATTTTAATATTTAGATATTTAGGATTTTTATTTATTACTTCATCATTCTTTCAATTTATACCTATATCGATTGCTTTGATTTACAAGGAGCCATTGTTGAATTGGATTTTTGGGTTTGCATTATCTTTTTCTATGGGGTTGATTCTTATTTTATTTACACAAAAAAGAAAGCGGGATTTGGGAGAGCTTAATATGAAAAATGGGATGATACTTGCAGCTCTATCTTTCGTGATTTTGCCATTGATAGGGGCGATTCCATTTTTATCTTCATTTGGTTTTAATTTCGTAGATGCATATTTTGAGTCTATTTCAGGGTTTACAACAACTGGGTTGACATTGTTTGAGTCAGTTAGCCATCTACCAAAAAGTTTATTGATGTGGAGATCTGAAATTCAATGGATGGGTGGAATTGGGATTGTTCTTTTCTTACTTTTCTTAATGACTCGCATTAATCTAAACAAAGAGGATTCATATAGTAATATTGCAAAGAAAACTAGATCATCAATGGCTTTGTATCATTCTCAAGGATTTAGTGAGAAATTAGAGAGTAGCTTGAAGCATACTTTGAAAAATGTGATGTTAATTTATATAAGTTTTACTCTGTTAGGGATTGTTATGCTTTGGCTTGTTGGATTGTCGCTATTTGATGCTGTCGCAATGGCTTTTACAAGTATTTCGACAGGAGGTTTTAGTGTAATTGATACATTTTATACGGATAATCTCCAATTGTTTGTTTTGAGTATATTAATGCTTATTGGAGCGATTTCATTTGTCACTCATAATCGGTTGATGCAGAGGAAATTCAAACAGTATTTGTTGGATTATGAAAAAAATATACTACTGATTTTTATTGGAAGTGCTGTTGTATTGTCCTTGATAGTATTTCCAGATATTCAAATCGTTTTATTTCAAATGATTTCGGCGTTTACTACTACGGGGTATTCAATTACAAATGTAGCTTTATTGCCTCAACTTGTTATTCTATTAATAATGACGGGGATGATTATTGGTGGATGTACTGCAAGTACTGCTGGAGGTATTAAAGTTTCGAGAATTTATTATTTGCTTCGAGTTATTCCTTGGTATGTTAAAAAAAGATCATTACCTGAGCATGCAGTTTTCTCTTTTAAAATTCACGATGAAAATGTTGATACCTGGAAATTGATTGGGATAGGTATATACATGATTACTTATTTGTTTATACTTTTCCTTGGTACAGTAATTTTCATGGTTTTTGGATTTTCATTCCTCGATTCATCATTTCAAATTATATCTGCTTTAGGGACAGTTGGTTTGCAAACAATGGATTTAACTTTGATTAATCCGTTTTTGAAATTCACACTTATTTTGGCAATGATTCTTGGCAGACTGGAAATATTCCCTCTACTAATAGCTTTTAGAAGTATTTTGAAGAAAAATTAATGGGGGTTCTTCGGCGTTCTGCGAAAAATCTATCCAATAGGTGGTCTTTGATATTTTGCTATTTCATCTGCTGATTCGGAGATTTGTTTATAAATTTTTTCTCCAATAGTTTTTATCAGTTCCAGGATTTTATTGTTTTTCGGTGGGATTTGATCCAACTCTTGACCCAATTTATGATTCTCCGAAGATTTATCAATTGATGACATAATATGTTTGATCAAAATTCACGCTGAATTACTTAGTTTTTTTTGCTGCTTTTTTCTTGGCTACTTTTGGAGCTGCAACTTTTTTGGTCTTTGCAACTTTTTTTGGAGCCACTTTTTTCTCGATTTTCTTAACATCTTTCTTAATTTCTTTTGGAGCCACTTTTTTAACTTTTACCACTTTTTCTTCTTTAGCAGGACTTATTTTTTGCAAAATTGCCAAAATTTTATCTAATTTTGCATTTAGTTCATCATGTTTTTTGCTTGATTGTTCAGGGCGGCTTGATTGATCAGGGCGGCTTGATCTTGACCCGCCACCATTGTTTTTACTAAAGCAATCACTACAATAAACAGGCTTATCTTGAGTTGGTTTA
>JAHJMX010000073.1 GCA_018821175.1 Patescibacteria group bacterium | reverse complement strand
TATCTACTACACTTACTGATGGTCCAGTAAAATTGTATGAAGTAACAATTGCTGCTGATGCAACTGGACCGGTTGCAATTAAACAATTACAATTTGATACAACTGCATCTGGTGTAACATTGTCTAATGCACAATTATATCGTGATGACGTATTAATTTCTGATTCAACAGATATTGATCTTATAGATCTTGCTGCTGCTGGAGATGCAGAGGCTGGTGCATTTACTACTGGAGTTGTTGCTAAATGGAGTGATGCTACTGCAACTGGTGAAGATTTGATTCCAGCTGGTTCAAGCGTTACTTATACATTGAAAGCTACTGTTACAGGAGCTACTAGTGGGGATAGCCTAACAACTACTCTACATTATGACTCTGTTGCTAAGGCAGGTGTTATAACAGCAGGTACTTCTTATTCAGTTGCTGGTACTGCTTCTGGATTCGTTTGGTCTGATAAATCAGTTAGCCCACACGTATCTACAGTAGCTGGACCTTCTTCTACAGATTACCTAAACGGTTATCTTGTTAGCGGATTAGCTGCTATTGATTCTCACGTTTTGTCTAAGTAATTTTAGATAAAATTTGTAGGTTTTGATTTAATTATCAAATAATTGAAAAGAGCTCTCGCTTGAAAAGGCGGGGGCTCTTTTTTGTATTTCTTGAGTTTTTGTGTTTAGTGAGTTAATCTTTGTTTGTTACTTATTTAACAAGCTTAGTATGAGAAGGTTATTATTATTGCCACTTACAATGTTTCTGTTTATACCTAGCGTGAGTGCTTTCTCTGCCAATAGTGTATTGGTGGATCAAATTGATTCTTATGAATCTGCTGTGTTACAAGAGGATTCTGTGCAGTTGGCTGCAAACGAGGTATTAATAAGCGATCTTTTTATTAATCCTAATTTTCCTACATGGCGCGATATGTACTTGAGCACTGATCATGGTGTTTATATGAATCGTGAGGAAGAATCAAATTGGTTTAAACATGAAAGCTTATCTGCACTTTTTCCTGATGGCTTGATTGAGGTGCAATTTGAAGGATGGTATGTTTCTAGTTTAGAGATGTTGGCTTATTCAAAAGATAAAGTTTATATTTCATACAATAATGGTGAATCTTGGGGTGATGTAACTCCAGATACTGATGAAGATATATTGTACGCTGATTTTGGGCCTGATTTTGGTGATAATAATCAATTGTATTTTATTACTGAAAGTGGGCTTTATCGTAAAAGCTTGTCTTCTGGCAGCATTATGTTACTTGTTGAAAGTATTGAGCCTGGAAGTGTACATAATTTTAGGTATGTCCCTACTCAAAGTAGAGATAATCTTTTTTATGTTGTGAATGGGAATACTTTATTGAAAACTGAGAATTATGGCGATTCATGGCTTACAGAGGATTTTGGTTCATCAATTGTTGATTTTGAAATAAAACAAAAAACATATGAAAATGGTGACCTAATTCTTTTAACCGCAGACAGTGAATTGCATTATGCGACAAGCGGAATGGATTTCTATACATTGGATTTGCCTGCAGAAATTAATTCAGTCTATGTTGCTGATTACATTATTTTAACTGATCAAGGTTTTTACGGGACTTATACTGATGGAGAGAAATGGGCTAAGTTAGATTATGATCCAATGTATATTGATGCAATTTCTGATTATGATTTTGCTTATGATGGTAGTTTGCAAAATCTTTTTGTTGTAAATAATGGGCGATTGTATAAAGACTACGATTTAACAGAAACGTTTGAAGAGTATATGGGTGGACTTGATACAAATCTTGGTTATGCTTCTACAGGCGAGGTTGTTTCAAGGGATTTAATTGAGTTAATGGATGAAAATTATGCGGAGGCTTATGTTGTTAATGAAGCTATGCTTACTGCTGATGGTGATTTGAATGGACAAAGTATTGATTTTTATATGACTGCTGATGGCGTAAATTGGGAAGCTGTGACTCCAAATGTTAATCATACTTTTGAAAATCAAGGTCGTGACCTTCGATGGAAAGCTGTACTTTCTACTGAAGATCCTGCTGTGACTCCGGTTTTGCGTTCTGTGAACGTGGATTTTGGGTTAGAAGAAAGCCTAGGATGTGCTGGATTCTCTGATATTGCATTTGATGATCCTGATTGTGCTGCTGTCGAATACGTAAAGGATCAAGGAATTTTTGAAGGATATCCAGATGGAAGCTTTGGACCAAATATTGCGATCAATAGAGCTGAAACTGTGAAGGTTATTACAGAAGGTTTCGATTATACTATCGAGGCGAATAATAATGGCGATTTAGGCTTCTCTGACGTTGAATTGGACTCTTGGTATATGAACTACTTAAATACGGCTAAAAACGCAGGAATTATTGAAGGATATCCGGATGGAACTTTCAGGCCTGCAGATACTGTGATTTATGCTGAGATGATGAAAATTTTCTTGGAAACTGCTGACGTTGTAGTTGGTGAGCTTGTTGATGGGGATGAGTGGTATCAAGGATATGTTGATTATGCTTCTGAAAATGATTTGGTTATGTATGAAAATGTTTCTGAGGGGATGAAACGTCTTGATGTGGCCAAATTGTTTTATCAATGGGCGCTTTAGCATATGAGCATAAAACTGCCTGAAATTTCGGTTATTATTATTGGGGATGATACCAAGAAGTATTTGGATGCTTGTTTGAGCTCAATTCGGCATCAGACCATTTATAATAATAATGATATTGAAGTTATTTATCTGGATAATGCGTCTTTTGATGGGAGCATTTTGGAGATTCAGAGGAATTATCGTTGGGTAAGCACTGTGAGAAATACGAAAAAAGTAAGTATTCCGGCGGCGATTAATCAGGCGCTACGTTATACCTCTGGCGATTTTGTCCTGATTCTTAACCCTGATGTTACTATTGAGCCGGATTATCTTGAGAAGGCTATCAAAAAGATGAAGGGAGATTCGCAGATTGCGGCATTGGGGGGCAAGATATATCAATATGATTTTAATTTATCGAAGAAGACTGGGACTTTTGATTCGGTTGGGATTTTTGCAATGGTGGATAGGGAAATTTTGAGTGCGCGTGGGGTTGAGGATATGGGGCAGTTTGAGGATGAGCAGGATATATTAAGCATACGCAATATTTGTGGATTTTATAGGCGGCGTGCACTTGAGGACGCACGGGTTTATGATGAATATTTCGATGAAGAATTTGAATTTTTCTTAGCGGATATTGATATGTGTTGGCGACTTCATTTATTAGCTTGGAAAGTATGTTTTGTGCCAGAGCTTGTTGCTTATAGGGCAACTCATTTGAAACAAATAACAGGGAAAACGGCCTACAAGCAACGTGAGCGTCGTTCGTTTATTAAAAATGATCGATTGATGTTACTTAAGAATGAATTTGCTTTGACGATTATTCTTGATTTTTTTACAATTGCTAAAAAACGGTTAACTAAGAAGAGTTTTTTGCGGGAAGGCTGGATTTGGGGATGGTTTGTTTATGTAAAACAAATCCCAATGGCGTTGAAAAAGCGCCGGTTTATTCAAAAGCATAGAAGAATTAGACGGCTTGAAATGAAGCGTTGGTTTATTAAAAAGAATGGTCTGCGATATAATTATTACAAATCAAAAAGCTTAGAAATATATGCAAAGTATCCTCCGGTTTATTGATATAAAGAAGATTTCACTTTTGCTTCTAATAATATTCGATTTTGTCTCATTTGTTATTAGTTTTTTGGTTGCGTATACTTTGAGGAATGCTTTTTTTGGTGGGATTCAGGAGATTGGAGTTTACTTATATGCATTGCCGATTTCGTTTTTGATAGTTGTTGTCGTGTTTTATTTTGCAGGATTGTATGAGCAAAAAATCCGGTTGAATGGGACAAGTGAGGTTTATGCTGTTTTAAAGGCTGTGTTTTTTGCGGCGGTTTTGCTTATGGCCGGGGCATTTATGTATAAATATGATTATTCTCGTGCATTCATTGTGATTTTCACTTTGTCGGCGGGAATTTTTTTGAATATAGGAAGATTTTTGATTCGCATTTTAAGGAAATTTTGGAATTCTAGGGGGATGGGGCTTAATCGAGTTTTGATTATTGGCGCGAGTAAGCCAGGGAGACAGCTTGCTCAGCAAATTAAGAAATATGAACAATTTGGATATAAATTGATTGGGTTCGTTGATAATAGAATTGCGCGGCTTAAAGTTGGGTTGAAGTTTTTGGGGACTACAAAGGATTTAGGGAAGATTATTCAGAATCGCCAAATTGATACAGTTTTTGTTTCTGATCCGATGATGCCGCATGATGAGGTTTTGACTATGATGAGTGAATGCGAAAATTTGAATGTTAAGTTTAAAATCGTAACAGGGCTTTATGAGATTCTTGCGGGGAATATTGATATTAGCGAACTTGAAGGAATTCCTTCGATTGATGTTAGGTCGCGACGTCCAAATGTGCTTTATTTGGCAAACAAGAGGCTGATGGATATTGTACTTTCACTTATTGGTTTGATTTTGGGACTGCCGCTTTGGATTTTGATTGTAATTTTTATTAGGTTTGATTCGCAAGGGAAAGCGATGTTTACGCAGGAGCGCGTAGGGAAAAATGGGAAGCATTTTAATATGTACAAGTTTAGAACAATGCCGATGCATGTTGCGAAATACGCGAAGGCTCCGGCAAAAGCTAATGATAAGAGGATTACAAGAATAGGGCGCTTTCTTCGTAAAACAAGTCTGGATGAATTGCCACAATTAATAAACGTCCTAAAAGGTGAAATGTCGCTGGTTGGTCCGCGCCCGGAAATGCCATTTATTGTTGAAACTTATTCGAAATGGCAGCGCAAAAGACTTGACGTGAAGCCTGGTGTTACAGGGCTTTGGCAGATTTTGGGGCGTAAGGATTTGCCACTTCATGAAAACATTGAATACGACTTTTACTACATTCAAAATCAATCATTTTTGCTGGATATTGTAATTTTGATTCGTACGGTTGGCGCTGTGATAACCGGAAGGGGTGCTTTTTAAAAATTTTATGTTAAAATGTGATAAGGTTATGGTCGGCTCTCGCGTCGACTTCAGCGATTTAATACATTTATCAATATATGCCTCGAGTCAAAAAGCAAAAACAGCTTTCGCACAAAGAGCTTTCGCAAAAACAGAAAAAATATATCAAGTGGGCTGATAAGACTTTGCAATGGGTTCTTTATTTGTCAGTTGTGATGATTCCACTTGTCTTTTTGCCATATCTGAATTCGATTTTTGCTTTTCCAAAACTTTATGTTTTTAGGATGATGACGATTATCGTTATTGGAATTTGGGGAGCTCGACTGTTTATTTATAAAAATATTCATTTTCGTTTTACGAAATTCTTTTGGTTCGCAATCGCCTACGCAATTATTTGCGGTTTAAACACGATTTATACTGTGAACCTATGGACGGGCCTGTTTGGAACTTACGGGCGCTTTATCGGGCTGTTAACGGTCTTGAATTTGATATTTTGGATGTATATCTTGATTAACGAACTCAACACTCGTGAAAAAATTATTAAGTTGCTTTGGTATAGCGTGATTACAGCCTTTTTTATAGGGCTTTATGGGATTTTTCAGCATTTTGGATTTTCTTTTGGCGACTATTCATGGACGCAAGATGCGACTTTGAGGATGTTTAGTACAGTTGGGCATAGTAATCATGTTGCGGCGTATCTTGGGATGAATGTGATGATTGCTATTGGTCTTTTTGCGGCACGTAAATTTGATTGGTACAAGATTGCTTTATCATGCATGATGTTTTTCATGTTGATTGCTGTGATTTTTACGGCTAGTCGTGGCGGTATTTTGGCGATTATGGCTTCTGCGGTTTTGTGGTTTATTCTTTCGCTTAAACAAAAACGATTTGTTAATACACTTAAAACTTATGGTAAAGCCGCACTTTTTGTTTTTGCCGTTTTAATATTGTTTATTGCTGTTTTTCGCGAACCACTCAAGAATTTAGAAATCGTTCAACGAACGGAATATACCATCGAGAGTATTTCGCAGGGAAATTTCCCAGATCGGATTAGTTGGTGGTTTAGTAGTATAGAAATGATTAAGGATCAGCCGATTTTTGGGCATGGACTTTCGGTTTATCGTGATATTTACAATCAATATCGTCGAACGGATTATCGTATCGAGGAAGATAAACAGGATCACATTACGCCTGAATCTGCGCATATGGAGTATTTTACGATTTTGGCACAACAGGGGATTTTAGGATTGCTTGCG
>JAHJMX010000072.1 GCA_018821175.1 Patescibacteria group bacterium | reverse complement strand
TTGATTTTTTCATCATTTTTATTTATCTCAAGTTTTGCAATTTTAATTTTGCAATTTTTCAAGTCCAAATCGTACCATTTATTTAAAGTTTTAAGGTCAATGTTTTTATTTGCGATCAATGTTGTTTCGTAATCATCTTGAACGCATTCAGCTATAGTACATCCATATTTTTGCCCGCCGCCGATGGAATTTAAAGCGTGATCATAAAGACAAATTAGCGGTTTGCGAAGGCCTAAATACAACTCGACTTCATTGATAAGATTTATTACGCGGTCAAATGCAATGATATCAGCTATTTCTTTAATAATTTTGGGTAATTCCTCGCCCACAATTTTTTCACTTTGGGTTTTAATAAGTTTTACGATTCCAGCCCTCAGGAAACCATAAAGAGCTTCAAACTTTTGTTTATCATTTTCTCTCTCTTTGTAAAAGTGTGAAGTTTTGATGCTTTTTGCAAATTTCTTTGGATAATGTTTTGCAATTAATTGAAATCTATTTCTATTCACAAAATATTCCGGCAATTTAGATCCTTTTGATGTTCCATGAAATTCATGCAAAATTACACTTTTTGGATTCATAACTATTTCCCAATTTTTCTTTCTTAATTTAATCCCCATATCAACATCTTCTACATACATAACAAAATCTTCATCAAAACCTTGGACTTGTTTTAAGGCTTTTGTCCTATATGCAACGCTACATCCACTAGCATATTTGATTGTTTTCAATTTCAAATTTTGATCATCTGGTTCGTTGAATCCAAGATCGCGATAATAAAAATCTCCCATATCTTCAATTCCTAGACTGTTGATTTTTTTACTTTTCTTGAAAAGAACTTTTGATGTAACTCCACCAATTTTAATATTTTCAAATGGAGCTAAAATTTCTTTTAGCCAATTTTCTTTAGGTATTGTATCTGGATTCAGCAATATAAAGAACTCACCTTTAGCAATAGCTAAGGCACTATTAAGGCCATGACAATAATTATTTTTTAGACTTTTTACATATAATGCTTTTGGGAACTTTCTTTCAAATTTAGATTTCTGTAAATCTTGAGGATTATTATCAACAACAATTATCTCAAAATCCGATTCGTTTTTAGAAGTTTTATAAATTGATTTAATACATTTTGCTGTAGGTTCGAAATCTCCAAAATGTACGATGGCAATACTTGCTTTCATAAAATGGTTTACTTTATTTACCTTTAGATTTTATGATAAACAGTGCTACATTGAAAGACGAATATTTTATACAAGCGATTTATGTTAATTGATACACATGCACATCTTCAGTTTGATCCACTAAAAGGCGATTTGGATAGTATTCTTGAGCGCGCAAAAAATGAAGGTGTGGGGAAAATTATTGTTGTTGGGATTGATAAAGAAAGCTCAGAGCAAGCAATTAAACTTGCTGAAAAATATGAAAATATTTTTGCTGCGATCGGTTTGCATCCACAAGATTCAAAAAAAATAAATGGTGAAGACTGGAATGCTATTGAAGAAATGACAAAGCATGCGAAAGTTATTGCGATAGGGGAGACCGGACTTGATTATTTTAAAATATATAGTCCAAAGGAGATTCAAATTGAAGTTTTCAAAAAACATATTCATTTAGCAAATCAAACAGGGCTTCCACTTATTGTTCACAATCGTGATGCAGATGAAGACTCTCTTTCGATTTTGCAAAATGAGCGGGCGAAGCACGTTGTTTTTCATTGTTATTCAAGTAGCCTTGAGTTCGCCAGACGAGTCTGGGCTGCTGGATATATGACTTCTTTTACAGGAGTTGTGACTTATAAAAAAAGCGATGTATTGAGAGAGGTTTTGAAAGAATGTCCGCTTGAAAAAATAATGGTTGAAACAGATTGTCCATATCTTGCCCCGCAAAAATATCGTGGGGGAACAAATGAACCTTCATATATTATCGAAACTGTTGTTGAAATTGCTAAGCAAAAAGGAATGGAAGCTCGAGAAATAGAAAAACTCACAACAGAGAATGCGGAGAGATTTTTTTCTATTTAAACATTTTCAAATTTCCATAATATCTTTCATTTCAATCACTTCTGCCGTACTTGAAATTTTTTCTTTGCTTGTTGGAATGAAGATTTTTTTGAAACCAAGTTTTTCAGCTTCTTTTACACGTTTTTGGATTTGGTTGACGCTGCGAATTTCTCCTGAAAGTCCAATTTCACCTATAAATACAGAATGTGCATCCATACTTTTTTGCAAAAATGAAGATGCGATTGAAACTAAAATTCCTAAATCACAAGAAGGATCTTTTAGCCTAATTCCACCAGCAACATTTACGAATACATCTTGGTTTGCAAGATTAATACGTGCATATTTTTGAAGAACTGAAATTAACATTTGAAGACGATTTACGTCATATCCATTAGCGCTTCTTTTTGGATAGCCGAATGGAGTTATGTTTGTTAAAGCCTGGACTTCAACTAGTAGAGAACGAGTGCCCTCAAGAGTTACGCAGATAGCACTACCTATCGCATTTTCTTTTCGACCTTCGATGAAATGTGCAGATGGATTCTTGACTTCCTCAAGTCCTTTGTCATTCATTTCGAAGATTCCAATTTCATTTGTACTTCCAAATCTATTTTTTTGGCTTCGTAAAATTCGGAAATTTTGATAGCGATCTCCTTCCAAATATAAAACAGTATCAACTAAATGCTCCAAAACTCGAGGGCCTGCAAGAGTTCCATCTTTAGTTACATGTCCGATTAATACAACAGGTACGCCAGTTGTTTTTGCGTGCTCCATAAATTTTTCAGCGCTATATCTAATTTGTGGTACACTGCCTGCAACGCTAGATAGATCAGCAGAATTCAATACTTGTACTGAATCAATAATTATAAATTCAGGATTAAATTCATTTAAAGTTGCGATTATAGTTTCCAAATTGGTTTCACCAAAAAACGAAATATTTTCAGAATTAATATTAAGTCGTTTTGCACGAGTTGCGATTTGATTTTGGGATTCTTCTCCAGAAACGTACAAGACTTTTTTCCCACCATTTGCAATTTGATCGCAAATTTGCAAAGTAAGAGTTGATTTCCCGATCCCTGGTTCACCTGTAAGTAAAATTAAGCTTCCAGCCAAAATCCCACCACCTAAAACTCTATTTATTTCATCCATTTCTAGTGCGATTCTTTGTTCACTTAAATTATTTATATCTAAAGAAGTTGGTGTCCCGGCTTTTGCTTCTTTTATTCCATTTGGATTTTTCTTTTCAATAACCGTTTCTTCAAAAACATTCCAAGTCTCACATTCAGGGCATTTCCCAGCCCATTTTGGAGATTGATATCCACAATTATTGCAAATGTATGCTGTTCTAATTTTCATAAATTTCTTTGTTATTTATCGCTTAAAACTTCTTCGTAAATTTTCTCGGTATTTTTTGCCATCATTTTAGCGTCAAAATTTTCTTTAGCTTTTGTATACCCGATCTCGGTAAATTTTGCTGCAAGTTCAGGTGAATCAATATATTTTTTAATGCTTTCAGCAAGTTCTTTTTTGTTTTTTGGAGAGACGAGAAGTCCATTTATGCCTGCTTCAATAATTTCCGGAATTCCACCAACATCACTTGCAACAATTGGTAATTTTGCAGTCATGGCTTCAATCAAAACAAGCCCGAAAGCTTCTTTGAGACTTGGTAATACAAAAATGTCACAAGTTGCCATAAGATGCGGAATATCTTTACGAAAACCAAGTAATTTTACATTATTTTCAAGCTTTTTTTCTTGAATTAATTTTTCCAAATTTTCACGCTCTGGGCCTGTTCCAACAAGTATAAGCTTACAATTTTCACCAGCTTGAATAAGGGCTTCAACAGCGCCAACTAGGTATTTCAAACCTTTTCTTTCATGCAGTTCTGCAACACTCAAAATCAATTTTGTTTTATCATCTGCTCCCAATAAATCCCTGTATTCATGAAGTTTTTTATCTGTGAAACTTAAGTTTTGTGATTCAAACCAAGTGATATCAATTCCGTTATGTACAGCAATTATTTTATCTTTTAATATTGGAAAAAGTTCTTTTAATGTTTCGGCATTTCGATTCGAAACGGCAATCATTTTATCAGTTTTCTTAATTAAGTTTCGTTTAATTGCTTGTTTAAGTTTTGTTAATTCGAACGGGTCATGTTCAGTAACAACAAGAGGTATATTATATTTATTTGCAGCCATAAATGCATATCTGCAAGAAGCAGGATTCCATACGTGAATATGCATTAAATCGATATCCCTGTATTTGATTAATTCTTTGATTTGGAAGTAATGTCTTGGATCGTGTTTGTGCAAAACATTTAGGCGAATAACTTCGATACCATCGTTTACAAATTTTTCAGTCCAATCGTCAAGTTGCTTATAATCTGAGCAAACAAGCAGAACTTTGTATTTTTCTTTGTCGAGAAATTTCGCAAGTAAATACATTTGGTTCTCAGCACCACCAATAATCAAACTGTCTGTATAAAAAAGTATCGTTTTTTGATGTAAATTTGTCATATAAATTGCTTACATTAAATTCTGTGAACTTCTGTATTCTACCCTTTAAATTCGTCCCATCAAAATCAAATTTTTATTCCTCAAAGATCCCTTGAAACAGGGGATTTAAAATGTTAAATTCATTACCGCGTTGTTACAGTGTAATGTTACTTGGTGTGGGTCAGTAGCTCAGTCGGTAGAGCAGTTGCCTCTTAAGCAATTGGTCCCGGGTTCAAGTCCCGGCTGACCCACCAATTTTTCACTAGGCTTTTTATGGGTTTGATTCGGTTGTAGTATAATTAACATTTAATAAATGCTTACTTATAAGGGATTAGGTTCAGATGCCGATAAAGATGCTGTGCATGCTGCTACGAAAAGTTTAAATAAGGGGCTTTTCCCAGGGGCATTTTGTTTTGTTGCGCCTGATATAGCCGGAGATCCGAATTATTGTTATTTAAAGCATACAGATGGGGCTGGAAGCAAAGCTAATATTGCCTATATTGCTGAAAAAGAAGGAGCTGATTCAAGTATTTGGAATGGTATTGCACATGATAGTTTGGTTATGAATATTGATGATATGGTTTCAGTGGGTGCAACTGAGGCGTTTCAATTGACGAATTGTATTGATCGCAATCCATTGATTATTTCTGATGAAGCAATTGCCCAAATAATAATTGGATACAAAGAGTCTATTCAAAAATTATCAAGTTATGTGAATATTTATATGTGTGGAGGAGAGACTGCTGATACCGGGAATAATGTTAGAACTATAGTTGTTAATTCGGACGCTTCTGCAAGAATGAAAAAAATAGATATTGTAGACGCAAGTACAACTTCTGCTGGAGATGTTCTTGTTGGCGTGGCTTCTTATGGGCAGTCAACTTATGAAGATAGATATAATTCTGGAGTTAGTAGCAATGGGTTTACTTTGTTGGCACATGCCATGCTAAATTCGTCTTATAAAGAAAAATATCCTGAAACTTTTGACGAAAAAATAGCAGATAGTGCTTACTCTGGTAATTTTGATATGCAAACTCCAATCCCTAATACAAGTATGTCGTTGGGAGAAGCCCTGTTATCTCCTACAAGAACATATTTGCCTCTTATTAAAGAAATACTTAGGGCTGATAGAGATCAAGTTAAGGGTATATTTAATTGTACCGGAGGGGGCTTAACAAAACCTATAAGATTTGGAAAGGACGTTAAGTATGTAATTGATAATTTGCTGAATCCTGGAGCATTTTTTAGATTTGTTTATGAAAATGTTAATGTTGCTCCACGCGAACTTTTCAAAACATTTAACATGGGATGTCGTTTAATTATTTCATGTTCGCGTCAAGGGGCTGAAGATATAATTAAAAAGGCCCATGATTTTGAAATTGAGGCTCAAATTATTGGTTACGTTGAAAATTCGTCTAAAACAGGAGTGAATCAAGTCGAGATAACAGACCCATTGAGTGGAGAGATTTTGAAGTACGAGAAATAAATTACGAGGCTAAATTTCACTTGGGGTGCTTTCGAATTCCTCAATCAGTTCGGCAAAATCAATATTTTCAAAGACAACTTCTTCATTTGGTAATTGCACATTTCCCATTACTTTTTCGATTGATCCATCTCCATATAGGTTTTGCTTTGTAATTTCGGCATTTCCTTTATATTTAACATTTCCACTTCCTGAAATCTCGATTTCAATTGCATCGATAACAGCGATAAAGGCATCTCCACTTCCACTTATGTGAATTTTTGATGTTGTTGTAATTAATTCATCGGCTTCCAAACTTCCACTTCCTGAAATTTCGAATTCATGAGTCCCTGCAATTCCTTGCAATTTAACTTTTCCATCTCCAGAGATAATAGTTTCTAAAAGCTTAGTATCAACGTCTAAATCAGCTTCTCCGCTTCCACTAATATTCAATTTCAATGTGTCTGCATTGATTTTTGATTGCCCGATAATGTTTCCAGATCCAGTAATTAGAAGTTTTTTAACGTCATACATTTCGATATGCACGTTTATTGGTTTTGTTGGCCAAATATAATTGCCAAATTCATTTTCCGTATCAATCAAAAGAACTCCATTGCGAACTTCGGTTGTGATTTGACCCATGAGATTATCTTCTGCTTCTACGATAACTTTTTCGTTAAACCCTTGTGTTATATAAAGGTTAGCATCTCCAATAACCTCAACAGTGTTGAATGATTTTGAAAATCTACTTTCTGTTATTACTTTTCCTGATCCATGTTTAATTCCAAAGAAATAAAATGCTACCAAAATTCCACCAATAATAACTACAAAGGCTAAGACTCCTAAGAATTTCTTCATATTAAAAATATTAATAATTCATGTACTGCCGAAGCTTAACAAATTCTATGATTGTTGTACAAGTTTAAATATTTTTATTTTTTCAAAGCTTTCAAGATACCGAAAGCAAGGATCCCACCTCCAAGTGCAGTGATAAATTGTGGCCAACTCATCATTATTACGATTTGATCTGCTATTGTTTTAGAAGGAGCAAATGTTTGCATTATCAAAGTGCTTGTCAAGAAAAGGAAAGCTGTTTTTGCTGTACTTCCAACTATTAGTCCTTCCCAGAAATTATTTTTCTTGAAGTAGTTAAAAATCGTTACCAAAATTACATTTGATAACATAATAAATGGAATCATTGGCATTAAGACTGCTGGCAATAATCCAGTTGAAAAAGCTATTACGCTTGGGATTAAACTTATCATCACACCATATCTTAGCCCTATAAGTGCTGTGCATAGAATCAAAGTCGCATTTACGATTGGCCCTGTAATAAATTGATTGTGGAAAAGACTTGCGAAAACAGCAGCTGTTGTCAGTACTGTGAAATAAATCAAATGTTCTAATTTGAAATTTTTAAGTGTAAATATTTTGCTATGTGTTGTCTCAATATTTGTCATAATCATTTCTTTGGTTAAAGTTTTTTTATATCAATAGATCCTCTAGGACGAGGATTGAAAGAGCAATAAAGTATTTTTTTAATTTTGTCTTCATCCATATAGTCTTCATATACTTTTTGTAATGAAGGGTTTTTGTGAGCTTGTCTTTTTTGTTTTGTTGAATCAATTAAATACAAACTTTCAGCACGTTTTTTCCTGATTTCTGAGCTTGTAGGAAGTGGTTGTCCGCCACCGCCTATACATCCTCCTGGACAACTCATTACTTCAATATAATCGTATTTTTTTGGATCTACTTGTAGTTCTTGTAAAATTTTGCGTGCATTGCCAAGGCCATTTACTACTCCAACTTTTATTTTGCGTCCATTAATATCAATTTCCGCACGTTTTACTTCATCCATTCCACGTACTTTTGTAAATCCAATTTCTTCTAATTCTTTTCCTGTTAATTTGAAATAAGCTGTTCTTAATGCCGATTCCATAACTCCACCAGAAGCTCCATAAATAACACCAGCCCCACTATGATCTGCTAGAGGGGAGTCTGGTTTAGATTCCTTGACTTCAGCTAGCTTAATACCACGTTTTTTAAGTAATCTGGCAAATTCTCTAGTTGTGAGAATGTGGTCAACTGGCTTCATACCATCAATCAATAATTCTTTTCTCTGAATTTCAGCTTTTTTTGCAACACATGGCATTATTGAAATTACTATAATATCTTTTGGATCAATGCCTTTTTTTTCTGCAACATAAGTTTTGATTATCCCTCCAAGTATTGCTTGTGGTGATCTTACTTTAGTAAGATTAGGAATTAATTCTGGATGATAAAATTCCACAAACTTTACCCAAGAAGGGCAACAAGATGTGAACATTGGAAGTTTACTTTCTTTGTCTTTAAGTCTTTCAATTAATTCATTAGCTTCTTCGAATGTAGTAAAATCCGCACCTGTACTTGTATCAAAAACCAGATCAACTCCAAGTGCGCGAATTGCTCCAACAAGTTTTTCGGTTACAACTGCGCCATATGGCATGTTGAATTCTTCTCCGATACTTGTTCTGATCGATGGTGCAAATTGGACTGCAATAACTTTACCTTTTTGATTAAATGCTTTTTCTATATTTTCGAATTCTCCTTCGCTGGAAATAGCTCCAACCGGACAATGATTTATACATTGGGCACAGTCGATACAATCTATTTTTTCATTTTCTGTTGGGACCACAATATTCTCGCCATTCTCATCTTTTTTCTTTGTGTAAAACCCAATACCTTGCTTTGCGCAGGCCATAACACAGTTCCCACATGCAATACATTTAGATGCATCAAAAACTATTGAAGGCCCGAATTTATAAATTTCTTTACGTGATTTTATTGGTTCGATTTTTGCGAATTTTACTCCGTTTAACGCAGCTAACTTTAAAAGTTTGCAATGATATAAGTCGATGCAATTTGGACATTTCCTTGTATGTTTTTCAAAGAGTTTCTCTAAAGCTAATTTGCGAGCATTTTTTACTTTTTCGGAATCTGTCATTATATTCATACCGTCTGTAACTTTTGTTGAACAAGCCCGTTTTAACTCAGATTCTCCAGCGATTTCAACTATGCATATTCCGCATTCACCTGCTGGGTATAGATCAGGATGATAACAAAGAGTTTGGATTTCAATGTTGTTTTCTTTTGCAATCTCCAAAATTGTGAGATTTTCTGCACAGAAAATCTCAATATCATTAATTCGAATTTTAATTTTTCCTTTATCCATCTTCTAAATTTTACTTTGTTTTTTGCTTTGTTTCAATTCAATTTTATGCGAAAACACTGGTAAAATGATTTTATCTTGTGAGATTGTAGATATTTTAAATCTGAAATAATATTGCAATTCAGGTTAATTCT
The DNA here is from genome assembly GCA_018821175.1 of Patescibacteria group bacterium. Taxonomy (GTDB): domain Bacteria; phylum Patescibacteriota; class Gracilibacteria; order UBA1369; family PNNO01; genus JAHJMX01. Next base: position 4,199 of record JAHJMX010000072.1, on the reverse strand, counting down.
CTGTAAAAATATTCATTGCTGAGTTTCAGCATTTTGTGTGCCGCGATGGCGGAATTGGTAGACGCGCAGGACTTAAAATCCTGTATGGGTCACACCATGTGAGGGTTCGATTCCCTCTCGCGGCACCACTCAAAAAAAACCTCCTCATAAAACAAGAAGGTTTTTTTATTTGTATATTCTTTACATATTAATTGGCGAGATAGCCCTCAAATCGCTCACTATCTTAGGTAAAAATTCTAGTACATAATTGATATCTTCTTCCGTAGTTGCATGCCCAAGCGAAAATCTAATACTTCCGTGAGCGACCTCGAAAGGAACTCCGAGTGCCAAAATTACATGTGATGGATCAAGGCTTCCAGAGCTACAAGCCGACCCTGAGGAAACTGCAATTCCCATCATATCGAGGCGCAACAAAATCGATTCACCTTCAATACCTAAGAATGAAATATTCACATTATTCGGTAAGCGATTTTCGCGGTCCCCATTTAAACGAGTTTTTGGGATTGTCTCTAGAATCCCATTTATCAAAAGATCGCGAAGTTTAGCAAGTCTTAAATTTTCCGATTCGCGTTCTGCTTGTGCAACGCGTAATGCTTCGGCCAAACCAATAATTCCAGCAACATTTTCAGTTCCTGGACGTAACCGCTTTTCTTGTTGTCCGCCGCCCATTATTGCCCTTACAGAAGTACCATTTCTAACATACAATGCACCAACACCCTTTGGTCCATATATTTTACTTCCATTAATTGTAATCAAGTCCAAATGCAATCTGTCAGCATTTAGATCAAAAGTCCCAGCTGCCTGACAAGCATCTGTATGAAAATAAACACAACTTTTTTTGCAAGCTCGTCCAATCTTTGCAATTGGCTGAACAGTTCCAATTTCATTATTTGCATACATTATACTTACCAAAATTGTGTCAGGTCTTATTGCATCTTTTACTTTTTGCGCATCAATTATTCCGTTTGCTTCAACTTTTATATATGTCACTTCAAAACCATCTTTTTCCAGCATTTTGCAAGTTTCAAGTACTGCAGGATGTTCAATATTTGAAGTGATAATATGTTTTCCTTTGTGTTTCAAGGCAGAAGCAACTCCAAGAATTGCGAGATTGTCACTTTCGGTTCCGCCAGAGGTAAAAATCACTTCTTCTGGACTACATCCAAAAACTTTTGCAATTTCAATTCTGGCTTCGTATAAGGCTTTACGTGCTTTTTGTCCAGTCATGTACATAGAAGAAGGATTGCCAAAAATTTCACTGAAATATGGCTTCATTTTTTCAAAAACCCTATCGTCAACTGGCGTTGTAGCCGCATGATCTAGGTATATATTTTTATTCATATTTTTTCGTCAAAGTATTGAGACTTATATCTCTTAATTAGGTCTTCAATGCGACCTTTGCAACTTCCGCATCCAGTCCCGCATTTTGTTTTCCCTTGAACCGCATTGTAATCATGAGCGCCTTCAAGTACGGCTTCTTCAATTTCGCGATTTGTAACTCCCAAGCAATCACAAACAACGCTTACTTCTTCTTTTGTGATTCTATCCCTTTGGCCGCTTTTACTGAAATAATCATTTACAGCAGCTTGCAAGGCTTTGTCTCCCAAGACAGAGCAGTGGATTTTCCTATCAGGCAATCCTGCTAGTCGAGCCGTGATATCTTGCGGTGTAATTTTCAAAGCATCTTCAATTTTCATTCCACCATTTTCCAAAACCATAACAGAAAGCACAGAAGTTGAAGCGATAGCAGAAGCGCAACCAAAAGTTTTCCACTTAAGATCAACAATTTTATCACTATTTTTATCAACTTTTATCCAAATTTTCATCATATCCCCGCAAGCAGGGCTTCCAACATAACCAACGCCATCGGCATTAAAAGTTTCAGGATCTTCCATAAGAAGATTCTGAGGTTCGAAGAAATGTTTTTTCACTTCTTCAGAGTAGACCCAATCGGTCCCATCCTGATTGTCCATATCTAAAGGTTTCTTATTTAATAAAAGGTTTTTACATACCGCAAAAATCTAGATCTACTTGATCTTGAAAGATTTCACGATGTTTTTTGCTGCAGTAGAAACAAGTTCGCTACTGTCTGCTCTATAAGCAGCAGTTACAGTGTAGGCATCTGCGCCATTTACTGCGTATACTTGTATCATACGTACCTTTGGATCTACTTCACTTAATTTACCTTCAAACAAAATCAAAATCGTCTTCGCCATCTGTCCGCCAATTGCAATATTAAATTCTTCATCTCTACTGATTTCATCGTAATTAAGTAAGCTATTCCTGTTTTTTGAAATTTCATTTCTTGCAAAATCATATGTAGACATTTGTTGTCCAAGTATTACTTTTGCAATGTTCGCATTTGGAGTGAAAATATCACTTTTTATATTATCTCTAAAAATCACCTGAGTTTCATTTGGAATATCACTTGAAAAATCTTTTGGTTCAATAGTTTCCCATTGATTTGGTATCCCAACCGTGAACGAAGGAGCTGTATAGGTTTTGAAATTTGCTAAATCTTCTCCTGAATTAACTACGGTCGTGTCACCAAAACATCCAGTTAAAAGAAATAGGGAAGTGATCGGTATAAAAATTAATAATTTTTTTAAATTTTTCATAAATTAATCTATTAATATGTGAGGGATCATTGTTGCGTATGCGCCGATAATTGTACAGTGAAAAAAAACTTCATGCAATTAGTTGATTTTTCGGAAAAAATTCGTAAGATGTGTATCTATGATGAGACGACGCATCAAAACAATACATTAATATTAATAATAGGACTTTATGATAATAGGGATTTTACATTTTAGTAATCGTCCAAAATTGAATTCGCATAAGCTTTCGACTAACTTGAAATTGCTTAGAGATTCTATTAAGGCGATGGGGCATAAACCTAAAATTATAAGGAATGATAAATGTCAGCTTCATTATACAAGTCAATTAACTGAAGTTTTGTATAACGGGAAACCGTTCCCGAAAGTTGATGTTATTATCCCAAGGTTTGATATAATTGAAGATGTAGCCTTAAGTGCTACTATTGTTGATCAATTGAAAATACAAGGGATTCCAGTTATTCAAGAATATAAATCACTTGTTAGGGCGAAAAACAAGCTTCGCACTTTACAATTTATGACTAGAGATGGGATTCCGGTCCCAAATACTATTGTTGTTAAACGTTTTGAATATCTCGATATAGCTATTCAAAAAATTGGTGGTTTCCCAATTATAATAAAGACACCTTTTGGATCGCTTGGTAAAGGAGTTGCCATTGTTGAATCTAGGCGTGCTTTGAATAGTTCTTTTGATATGCTGCTGATGAGTCCGCAATTTTCATACATTTTAATTCAGGAATATGTTGAAGAGGCTGGAGGAAAAGATATTCGTATTTTCGTTGTAGATGGGAAAGTTGTAGCTGCTATGGAACGCGCTTCTGCATCAGGAGATTTTAGGTCTAATCTTGCACAAGGGGGGAATGGCGTAGTTGCAAAATTGAGTAAAAGAGAAGAGGAAATTGCTATTGCTGCTGCTGAATCTTTAAGATTAAAAATTGCTGGAGTTGATGTTTTGAGATCGAAACATGGGCCAGTTATTATGGAGGTCAATTGTAATCCAGGGTTAAAGGGGATTACAGAGGTTACGGGGATTGATGTTGCTGGCGAAATCGTGAAATATGCTGTCAAGTATGCCAAAAAACAAATGAAGCTCAAGAATTTGAAGTTGAAGAAAAAGCCGAAATCGAAAAATGTAAAACCAAATAAAAAGAGCAGGGGATAAACCTAGCTCTTTCTATTATTGATTTTTTTATTAACTTATCATCTAGCTCGCCAGATGAGTTTTATTTAAGGACTTTGTCAATCAAGCCATATTTAGCTGCTTCTTCAGCACTCAAGAAATTATCACGGTCTGTATCTTTTTCTATTATCTTCAAAGATTGCCCAGTATGTTTTGCTAAAATTGCATTTAAATTTTCTTTTGTTTTCATGATGTGGTCTGCATGAATTCGAATGTCAGAAGCTTGTCCTTCAGCACCTCCAAGAGGTTGGTGAATCATAACTTCTGCATTTGGAAGAGCGAAACGTTTTCCTTTTGCTCCACCAGCAAGAAGTACGGCTCCCATAGAAGCTGCAAGTCCAACGCATACAGTAGATACATCCGGCTTTATATGTTGCATTGTATCGTAAATTGCAAGTCCAGCA
>JAHJMX010000071.1 GCA_018821175.1 Patescibacteria group bacterium | reverse complement strand
CCTAGAAGAATTTGATGTAAATAAAAAGGGAGAAGAAGTACTTGATCCACAAGTTGCATATTTGATTAATAGTGTTTTGTCTGATGTTGGGACAAGACTTGGGCCAAACATGACAATAAGTGGGCAAGTTAATGCTGCTAAAACAGGGACTTCAAACAAGAAAGTTAATGGAATCAATATCCCGAGTAATTTGTGGACAATGGGTTATACGACTAATTTGGTAACTGGGGTTTGGGCAGGGAATAGTGATGATCGCAAGACGGGAACGTTGTCTTTGAATGCCAATGGATATGATGCTGCAGCTCCAATATGGAAAAGTTTCATGACCAAAGCGTATGCATTAAAGGGTTATCCTTCTCAAGATTTCCCACGGCCTCCGGGGATTCAAGATATTACTGTTAGTGCTGCTACAGGTAAATTGCCTGGGGCAAATGTTCCGCCAGAAGGGCTTAGAAGCGATGTTTTCGCAAGTTTTGGTATACCAACTGAAGTAGATAATTTATTTGCGAAAGTTAAAGTTGATAAACGTAATGATTTACTTGCAAACGAATTTTGTCCGCCGGAATTTGTTGAAGAAAGAACTTATCGTCAACATCATTCAATTGATCCATCTAATGTTCAATGGGAACAAGGGGTCCAAGCTTGGGCCGCTGGAATGATTGCAAAGGCTACTGCCGCCGGGGAAACTGCTGGCATTCCGCCATCAGTAGTTAGTCCGCTTTGTAACAAAGAACAGTTTAATTCAACGCGTTCAGTGAAAATAGTTGATCCGTCGAATTATGCGAAAGTTGATCCTGGGAAATTGGAAATTAGAGTTAATGTAAAATCAACTTTTGATATTGATAAAGTTACGTTTTCTTTTGATGGGAATCTTCAAAATACAGTTTATGATGCCCCTTACACAGGAGAAGTAAGAATATCTCGATTTATTGAGGAAGGATCTGTTCATACGATTCAAGCTACTTTGCACGATATTAATGGATACACAGCTCAATCATCAATCGAAATTCGCATGAATGGCGATGGAGTAGATGATACGGAGGATATAATTATTGATACCGACGGGTTGGGCGATGAAGATCCAGCTTCTCCTGAAATTGAAATTGTAAATACCGATGCTTAAGCAAAATATCAAAAATCTTCTTAAGGATGAACGTGTTGCAAAAGCGCGTGATATTGGTCATACACTGGTTTTTTTGGATGATGAAATGATTGATAAATCAGCAATGCAATCACATCAACGTGAAGATGGAAAGGTGAAAAGAATTGTGAAAAGTATTTTGAAAAAGTTTCGACCGCCGCATCATTCTGTTTATTTTGACACATTAGAAAGTTCAACTAATGAAGGTGAAACTTTGATTAAATTTTTGCAGGGTTTTGAGGAGGGGTCTAATATTTTAAACATTGGCTCTCTTTCAAAAAAGATTGATGGGAGCAAAGGCAATATTATTAATTTAGATATTAGTTTTTATCCAAATATTGATATTGTTGCAGATGCTCATGATTTGCCTTTTAAAGATGCATCGCTTGATGGGATTATTATAAAAAATGTTTTTGAACATTTGCGGAATCCGATAGTTGTGCTTGCTGAGATTAGGCGAGTTTTGAAAAAAGGGGGGCTGATGTATGCGAAAATACCCTTCATGCAGCCATTTCATGCTGTGCCAGATGATTATCAAAGATACAGCATCAATGGGATTTTTGAATTTTTGAAGGAATTTGAAATTGTTGAAGATGGAATTTCGGTGGGGCCATCAAGTGCGCTTGCATGGTTTTTGATCGAATATTTGGGGATTTTATTTTCGTTTAATACTGAGCGTGGGTACAAAATTGCTAAAGGATTTTTCAGCTATTTGGTTGCGCCAATTAAGTATTATGATATTTTTTTCAAAAATAAAAAGCATGCACAAAAACTTGCTTCAGCTTTTTATGTTATTGCTAAGCGATAACCTTGGAAACGTACAATCCTGTTCCCATCTCGATTAATTCATTTTCTAGATGTGGAGAATTTTCAATGTACTCTTTATAATTTTTCATTTTTTCGGCGTGGCTGAGAACGTTATCGGCAACAATTATTCCGCCTATTCTCATGTGAAAAAGAAAAGTATTTAAATATGAAACATATTCGACTTTAGTTGCGTCTAAGAACAGCATGTCAAACATATCTGGGATCGCAACATCCGGAGCATGGCCTTTGATTTGTTCTACATATTTCTCAACGCCCGCTTTTTGGAAGTTTGCTTTTGCGGTTTGGAAACGGTTTTCATGAGATTCAATAGTGTACAATTTCCCATTGGTATGGGACAAAGCTTCGGCTAACCAAGTCCCTGAATATCCGATTGAAGTCCCAACTTCAAGAACGCGCTTGATGTTATTTGTCCGAATTAAGTTATTCAAAAATTCACCAACCTCGCGTGAAATAATCCAATTTGGATTTCCATTTTGTCTAGCATCTTCTTCAATTTCTCTGAGAACTTTCTCTGTCTCCTTATTCATTTGCTGAGTGTTGATCTTCATTTAAGGCAACTCTTAATGATCCACTGGGTGTATCTATGGCTTTTTTCATGGGGATTCCATTGGTGACGTTTTCACTTGTTGTATAAGGTTTGTCGTCATCATTATCTCTGCTTTCGAGATGTTGTCCTGAAAGCAAGGTAGTTTTGTGCGAACCTGCTGTGCGCTGAGTTCTGCCAAAGCCAGGCTTCAACAATGGCCCTTGATTGTTCCTTAACCTATATTCGAGAGGTGGAGTTTTCGTTGGTTGTTGTTTTGGGGTTGATATTGTTCGAGCTGTATGGTCTTCGTTGATTTCTGGCACAATGTAAGCGTCAGGGCTCATTGGCTCTTGCCGTGGGATTTGTTTTTCGTCTTCTTCTGGTTTAATAGTTTTTGCAATTAGTATAGATTTTGTTAAAGCTGGTATTGGTGCTGTTATTTTTTTGTCTATTCCAGACAACGGTCTTCTATCTGCTTTGTATTGAATTACTTCGTTTGGATTTTGAGGCGCGTTATTTCTTTCAATATTGCGTTTTGTTCTCAATTGTTGCTCCAGCTCAGCTATCCACGATGTTTTTTGTTGATGTATATACTTTTCAGCTATTTTTACAAGAATTTCATGTAACTTTTTTGTTTTAATATCTAATATGCGCTCTTCAAGATCGTAATTATTCCCAATAATATTCAAATCTTCACCTAACATTTTCAACGCAGGCTCGTTATTTGTATTTCCCTTGAAACTTAATTGGTTGCAATAATCTTCGTAAACAATCCAAATGGCTCCAAGTAATGTGAAAATATCTTCTTGAGTTTTTGATTTTGCTTCCTGTGCATTAATATTTAGCAATTTATTTCTCATCTCTTTTGCTTCATTTGCATCATCAATTAAAGTGTTAATTTCTTCATGCAATCCATCTTCGTACATTTTTTGTAACATCTTTTCAACGCCACGGTCTTGTGAATTTACGTCTTCATTCCCTGGATAACGCTTATCAATTACGTTTGCGTAATTGACCATATTTTTCAGAGGATAATCGATGTCATTTTCATTAATCCCTTTTCTTAAAGTCCACAAAGCTTCAACTAGGATTTTTCTTTTAGTTGCCGGAGTATCTGTTGGTCTAAAAACAAGTTGATCTCCTTCTTTTTTATAATGCAATGTATTTAGAAGAGCGTAGGCCCTTTTTTCGCTTAATTGAGCTATTGATTGTCTAAATTCAACATTATCATCGACTATTATCCCGCGTTTTCCTTCAACAATTTCACGACCTTTTTCTGGGCTATCATTTCCTCTAATAAATATAATTTGGCGGTCTTGCTCGGTGATTCTATTTGCAGTTTTGCTGATCAAATTTTGCATTTCTTTGAGAGAAACTACTTTAGTTTTTTCATCTGGATAATCAGAGGCTGATTCAATCCCAAATTCGACTCCATTTGCTAAATCATCTGGGCCAAGAATAATGCCATCAGTATTTGAATAGTCATAAGTTGAATTACCGTAGGTAGAAGTTGCAAACGTTGCGTGGACAGAGAGGTCCATATTTGTGTAGTTAGCTTTAGGGATTTCAGTCTATTCTCCAGTAAAAACGTTGTCAAATAGGAAGATGTGCAATATTTACAATTTATACTTTAATTTTTTTAGAACTTTTTTGATTCACGTTTTGCTTTTTTACTCGCAATAATTTCTTGCAAACTTACGTTACTAGCAGAATTTCGTGCTGATTGAGGAGGGACATAGCCTCCATGAGTTCTTAATGGTTGATTTTCTGCAGTTTTTTGTGCATCTTTTTTTGCAATAATTCTTTTTGCAGCCTCAATTGTTCGAAGACGTTGTTCCGGAGTTTCGTCTGCACGGAATTTGTTGTGATATACGATTTCTTCAGCCCGTCTGACAGGCATTCTTTCAAGGCCAAGTACTCCTCTAACAACTTCATATATCTTTTTAATACCTATTTTCATATGTTGGATTGATTCACGAATATTATATGCGGCGATTTCGTCACCGTTGACTGTATGTGGTCTTAGACTAATTTTTTTGTCTCTTTCTGATTTTACAATGCGTAAATCATTGATGTTTATTCTTCTTTCTTCCTGGTATTGATAATCAGGAGTTTTGTGGTTGAGTGTCATATTTGTAGTGCGGTCAAAACTTACAGGTAAAGCCATTTTATTTATTTCGTACCGGTTTGACCATCCGTATTTTTTATTTGGTGAAGACATGTTTAATATATGTTATATTGGGTTAGGAATTAGATAAAAATCTTATGAAAAAACAAATCAAGCTTCCAGTGACTTTGTTCGTTGGGGAAAAGAATTTTGTTCAGAAAAAGGCGGCAAATACCAAGACTGGATATAAAAGACAT